>JAYVSE010000013.1:0-11952 GCA_043775635.1 Planctomycetaceae bacterium
TATGCATCTCGCAGGCGGCTCGCATTGGCGAATCGACGCCTGATCGAGCGAGATCTAAAGCCGACCTCAAAGCCACCTACCGCTTGGTCGACAACCCGAAGGTTAGCATGAATCAAATCTTCTCCCAACACAATCAATCGGCTCGTGAAAGATGCGCCAAGCATTCGCGGGTCTATCTTGTCCAAGACACCACCGACGTCGACCTGACCAAGCCCAATCAACGCGTCCAAGGTGCCGGACCGTTAGGTACTGATAAGCGACAGGGCTTTTTTTATCATCCACTTTACGCGATCACCGACAACGGTTTGCCATTGGGAGCAGTCGACCAAGTGATTTGGACGCGTGATCCGAAATCACTCGAAGTTCCCGCCAAAGAGCGTACTGCCGAAAGGAAACGAGCTTGCTTTGAGGAAAAAGAAAGTTGCCGCTGGTTGGAGATGATGCAAAGTGGCGAACAACTTGCCCGAAGCCTTCCTGGAACGAACTTCGTCATCGTCTCTGATAGTGAGTCAGACATTGGGGAATTGTTTTGTCAAGCTAGCGATTTACCAGACAATTGCGACTTCATCATTCGGCAATGTCACCCTCATTTGATTAGTTCTGCAACCGATTCGGCCACTGGGCAAAGCATCGTAGCGGCGTCTGTTGATGAAGCATTATCTAAAGCCCAATGGCGAAGCACGCGAACGGTCAGCATTGCGGGACGTGAGGCTCCAGCGTTACCTGACGATAAAAAACGCGTACGCCGTCAGGCCCGAACCTCGCGTGAAACCATACTACGAATCCGAGCCATCACGGTCACGATCGCCGGACCACGTCGCGCAGGCGGAGGCAATCTCGAACCAGTAACGATCAACGTCGTTGAGGCATTGGAAGAGAATCCTCCTGAAGGCGAAGCTCCGGTTCGCTGGGTTCTGTTCACAACGCTTCCCGTCCAGACCGTCGAAGAACTGGAGTCGGTACTCGATGGATATTGCAAGCGATGGAGCGTGGAGTTGTATTTCAAAACACTCAAGAGCGGGCTGAAAATTGAGGACATGAAGTACGAAACGCTGGAACGCTATTTAGTCGCGTTTTCGATGCTGATACCCGTCGCTTGGCGTGTGGAATATCTCAAAGGTGCCACGCGAAGCGATCCAGACAGTTCATGCGAAAAGTATTTCACGCAAGGCGAGTGGATGGCCGTCATCATCTTCCTGACACGTCGTCCAGTCGACCCGACAAAGCCGCCATCAATGAAAGCATTCATGACATCGATAGCGCAACTTGGTGGGTACATAAACAAGAAATCACAGGGTCCACCCGGATCAAAAACGATCTGGCGGGGGATGAGTCGCTTCGAAACGATCGTCGAAGCTTACGCCGCCTTCAGCCAAATGACTTGTGGGGTATAAAATGGCTTCCAGCCTGTCATTTTCAATGCGACAGGCTGGAAGCCTATCCCACCAAGGCTATACACCAGCGCTCAGGCAATCAGAGATCCCAGTGCTTTCGCGACTATTTCCAGGTCTTGCGATCAGGGATGAAGCGGTCGAGGGTGTTCAACTTATCGCGAAGCGGTTGCTCGTCGGTCTTGGTCTCTGCTTCGGCAAGTTCGTAGCCGATGATGGCAAGTTTATCGGCTGCAGCAGCCAACTGTGTGGCATTGTTGAGCTTGATTTGAACGGAGTCGAACACCAAGACAGTTTCCGCCAAACGGGGGTCGCTGATTTTTTCTGCGACGCTTTTTAAGCGTGCACCAGCACGGGCGGCTCTTTTCGCCACCGTCAAGCCGTAGTTGGCCTTTACTGTGGCGGTTGCAACGGCGCGGAGCGTGGCTTCAGTTTCAGCAATAACGCCTGCCAGGAACATAAACCGAAGTCGCTGCGGTGAGCTGACTTCGTTCTGCTTGCCGTCGGTTCCCACAAAGTTGTGGTGAATGGTTCCCTGGTTCCACGAAACAAATTCAAAATCCATGCTACCTGCCGAATGGCCACCCACGTTTACCAGTTCTTCGTCGCCAGTCGTGTGACATCGATAACAACTCTGAGCCACCAGATAAACATTGTGTGGATTTCTCATCCCCAGCGAAACGCTTTTGGCGATTCTGGACGCTCGGTGAGCGGCTGACTCGGTTTGTCGTGTAATTCCAGTGCCACCGTGGTCGTGGTGCGCGTCGAGCCAACCTCTCGCGGCACCGTGGCACGATTCACAGGAGACACCAGCAATGGCCTGAAGTTCTACAGAGTTGGCGATTTGGCTTGGCAGCGACGCGAGCGTAACCGTGTCTCCTTGACCTCCAGCATTCACGGGTTGCTGCGTGTAATGGCAGCCGACACATCGCTGGGAATGTTTAATCGAATTCAGCCCAAGCTTGGACGCGATTTGCGATGCTTCCGGACGGCGATGCAGTTCGTCGAATGTGCGGGCATGGGGAGTTGCGGCCCAAACAGCCTGCTCCGCCGCATGGCATTTAGCACATGCGTTATTGCCGAGTGTATTCGCAGGATCGGCCGGTGTCGCAGCCTGAGTCCTGACATCGGAATCTGCAGGTGCAGCGGACGCCGCCACACTTCCGCAAACGATGGCGATCACAATTAGCAATAGCGCAAGCCTTTCAGGCTTATGTGCCGAGTCTCTTGGGGGCGTTGGTTGTGGCGCACGGGTCGGTTCTGGCTTGGAGTTCATTTCAATCAAATTTCAGCGGATGCTGCACGCCAACATCAGCCACTGGTTTACAAAGATGTCCATTGGGATCGCCGTTGTCTGGTGGGTCAAAGCCCCCTTTTGCCAAATTTGTGAAGCAATCTCCACAACGGCGACAAGGCCACGCTATTCCAAACCTAGGTCACGAATTACTGGCAAAACGGCACTTAAGTGGTGAGATTTCATCACCAACCGCAAGCGACGCTTCCGGTTGTAGCGGGTGGGGAGGGCTACGATATTGGAAGCCGCGATAAATTTCTTTGACAGATCTTTTCTTTGCTAACTATACTTCTGGGAGTTGCAAAAGTCGGTTGGTGTGGTTCTTATCAAATCTCCCTCACTTGACCTCCTTTTGTGGCCGCCGCAAAATCGTTGCGGTAGGTGTGTACTTGTCTGAACAGGTGGGATCAGATGTTTTCCGGTAGTCTGACCTTTTGTCGCCCCCGCTGGACCGAGTTTCAAACGCGATGACATTACTGGGCAAATGGTTTTTGGGTTTCACGTGCTTTTTAAGCATCGTGTTTATGTTATTGGCGCTGGTCGCTAATGCTTCGCATCGCAATTGGCGCGATGTTGTACTGGATCCCGAAACCGGCTTGAAAAAGCGTATCGAGATCATTGAACAAACCAATACTCAACTGCGTGACTCCAAAGATCGAACGCAACTGGCTCTCGACCGCGAACAAGCGTCCAGGCGTACGGCATTGGCTGCTTTACAGAGCCAACTTGACCAAATTCAGGCGGTGCTCGCTCGAACAGAAGCGACCGCCGCCCTGCTTGAAGCGAGAAATACTGAATCTTCACAAGCGAGTCGCAGCAGCGCGCAGGAACTTGAAAAGCTGACCGAAGAAACACGAAAACTTCGTGAGCAGATTCGTACCGAACAAGAGGATCGCGATTCTTTGTTTGCCGAAACGCTGGTGTTGACGGATACGATGAACAGGCTACGTGGAATCGTACAGCAGCAAGACGATCGCAACGGCCAGTTGATGGCGCAAGTTAATATGTTTAAGCGAGTGATTGATCTTAAGGGGATCGATATCCATGAGCCGCTCGATGGTGCTCCACCCGAACGAAATGGCTCGGTTTTGGTTGTCAATCGTTCGCTTAAGCTAGCAGAGATTTCGATTGGTTTTGACGAAGGATTGCGCAATGGGCATATTTTGGATGTGACCCGCAATGGTCAGTTTGTTACCAAGCTTCGCGTGCGTAAAACTGAACCCGATCGTGCGGTTGCTGAAATCTTAGCTGACTATAGCAACGGTATTATTCAGGAGGGCGACCGTGTCGACACAGCTATCGAGTAACCGACCGCGGAAACAGCCAGCTAATGTTTACACCGTAATGATGCTGCTCAGCATGGTTTTCATGTTGATTGCGGTGATCGCGATGTTTGTCGAGCTGAACAATTATGCTCCTGATTATTCCAACACGGCCACAGCGGCACCAAAAGCCGGCGGATAATCAAACGTTGTTCGTGATGTCCTGCTTTTGAAGGGTCAAAGATGACCTCTGATTCCGTTCTCGAGTTCACCGACGACAATTTTGACACCGAAGTGCTGAAAGCCGAAGGCACGGTGTTGGTTGACTTTTGGGCTCCATGGTGTGGTCCATGCCGCTCAATTGCACTAATGATCGGTTTAGTTGCGGGCGAAAACCCCATTGTGAAGGTGGGGAGCGTCAACATTGATGACAATCCTGGTTCAGCCCAACGGTTTGGTATCAGCAGCATTCCAACGTTGTTCGTGTTCCACAACGGTGAAATCTTAGACAGATTTATCGGTGTGCGCCCGAAGCCAACCTAATGAGGCTCGATTCGCTGTCATGAAATTGACATCGCGACTTAGGTCTCTACAATTCGGCCTCCAGCAAGAAAAGATACACTTGCTGGCCACATTTACGATCCACGCTGCGGAAACCGACGAAGTCATTTTCCCGGTTCCGTTCTTAGCTGCTTTTGAAAGGGTAAAAGATGGCCTCTGATTCCGTTCTCGAGTTCACCGACGACAATTTTGACACCGAAGTGCTGAAAGCCGAAGGCACCGTGTTGGTTGACTTTTGGGCTCCATGGTGTGGTCCATGCCGCCAAATTGCACCCATGATCGACGAACTTGCGGGCGAAAACCCCAATGTGAAGGTGGGGAAAGTCAACATTGATGACAATCCTGGTTCAGCCCAACGGTTTGGTGTCAGCAGCATTCCAACGCTGTTGGTGTTCCACAAGGGTGAAATCTCGGACAGCTTTATCGGTGTGCGCCCCAAGGCAATGCTGCAAAAAGCGCTAACAAGTGCAGGCATTGCCTAGCTTAGTATCGCTCGATCAATGAGTGGGATAGGCTTCCAGCCTGTCGCTTGAAAATGACAGGCTGGAAGCCCATCCCACTTCAAAAACCGGAAGGTTATTGATCAAACGGTCCTTAAGCAGCGATCCTGGCGTCACGGCGGAAGAATTGCTTGATCGACTCAACGACTCGAGCTTGTTCGTCGATCCGTAACTCGGGATAGATCGGCAGGTTGAGAACTTCGGCACAGGCGAGTTCGGTTTCGGGCAACCCTCCGGCTGGCGTCGTGAGCCCAGCAAAGCAGTCCTGCTTGTGCATGGGAACGGGATAGTATATTTCGGTGCCAATGCCTCGTTCGGCCAGTGATGCCTTCAGCGAATCTCGATTTCCGCCGCTGACTCGCAACGAATATTGGTTCCAAACGTGAAACGCATGGGGGTCCTGTGTGGGTAGCGTAATGCTCCGATCGTCCAGCAGTCCGGCGTCGCGAAATAGTTGCTGATATCGCTGAGCATTGGCTTGCCTTGCTTCGACGCCAGCAGGTAAATGCTTCATTTTCACGCGCAATACAGCAGCTTGAAAGGTATCCAGGCGGCTGTTAATGCCCAGCATCCGATGGTAGTAACGCGGCCTCATTCCGTGTGAGCCGAGCAGTCGAAGCTTATCCGCCGTTGCGGCGTCGCCGGTCGTTAGCATGCCTCCATCGCCCATCCCGCCAAGATTTTTTGTCGGATAGAAACTAAAGCAACCAATCGATCCCCAGCTTCCGGCAGGACGACTATGGTACGCGGCACCGATCGCCTGAGCAGCGTCTTCGACAACGATCAGATCGTGCTCAGCGGCGATCTGACAAATCCGATCAATCTCAGCACATTGGCCGAATAGGTGCACAGGGATGATGACCTTCGTTCGCGCCGTGATCGCCGATTCAAGTTTTTCCGCGTCCATATTAAACGTGTCAGGCCGAATATCGACGAAGACTGGTGTCGCTCCGAGCCGTGTGATGCAGCTCACGGAAGCGAAAAAAGTAAAACTCGGCACAATGACTTCGTCGCCAGGACCGATTTCAGCCGCCATTAACGCGAGCAACAGCGCATCGCTGCCCGATGCACAGCCGATGGCATGATCGATTTGGCTGTAGGCAGCAACCTCGCGTTCGAGAGCTTCAACATCAGGGCCGAACAGAAACTTACCGCTATCAATCACGCCGGCTAGGGCTTCCAAAAATTCTTCGCGGAGCGGTGCATTGCCGCGCCCAACGTCAAGCAGTGGGACAGTGGAAAAAGGTGTTGTTTGGGTCATTGCTCGCCTTCCTTGGCAAATAAGAACAGATTTCCAACGCGGTTTTGTAAAAGACCGTCGCGACGATTCGTAAATAACCGGGGCGGCGATCTTTGGTCAAGACCAGCGCTCGATTCCCTTGCTGGCGCGTCGTGCTTGTATCAACTGGCTCAGCCCATTATGAAAAAGTGATTTGCCCTGGTAACGAGTCAAGCTCGAATAGCTTGGACTCAAGCCATCCGAGTGAGCCGTAGGCGCTAGCCTCGGGCCTTACAAGGCTCTAACGGACGCGATAGCTGCGGATATCGCCGGCTACCGCTCAATCGCTGCCGCTTGAGATATAGTCGGCGTTCAATGGTTTGAACTGCGGATGAGTTGTAGGCGTACCAGAGGGTTCTGTTTCCCCATTTGGGCAAATAATTACGGGGCTGATAGTGCTGGAAATCCATGATCTGAAGAAGTCGTTTGACCAGCCTGGCGGCGGTCGACTGCAAATCCTCGATATTGTTTCGTTAGTCGTGGGTGCGGGCGAACAAGTTGTCTTGATCGGGCAAAGTGGCGGCGGAAAAACTACGCTTTTGCATTTAATCGCGGGGATTTCGACACCTGACAGTGGCTCCATTCGCATCGGCGGAACCGAGATTACTCGTCTGAGTGAGTCTGGCCGGGATCGCTTTCGCGCGGGGACTATGGGGTACGTATTTCAAACGTTCAATCTACTTCCGGGCTTTACCGCACTGGAAAATGTTCGCCTGGGCATGTCGTTTGCCGCCGGTCGTCACGATTCAGCATATGCGATGTCGCTATTAGAACGCGTTGGGCTTGCGGACCGAGCTCACTATCGACCTGCGCAGCTTTCGGTAGGCCAGCAACAACGCGTCGCTATCGCCCGAAGTCTCGCCAGTCGGCCGAAACTTTTACTTGCCGACGAACCGACGGCAAACGTTGATCCCGCCAGCAGTCAGGTCGTGATCGATTTGATCCGGTCGAATTGTCGCGAAGACAATGTTGCATGCTTGCTTGTCACGCACAGCATGCAAGTCGCCGCTCAGTTTGATCGTGTGGAAAAACTAGAGACGATCAACCGAGCCATTGCCGAATCCGTGCTTGCCTGATTCTTTATTCCTGCCTCCTTCGCTTCCTATTCAACCTGCCATATGTCACTACTTCAAATCGCCTGGCGTAATTTTCGACACCGCGCCTTATCAAGCCTGTTAACCACCTTTTCGCTGGCCCTGGGTGTGGCATTGGTTGTTCTGGTATTGGCGATCTATGGGATTGTCACCGATGCGTTTCGGCGCAATTCGACCGTCAGCTACAACATCGTAGTTGGCCCTAAGGGAAGTCCGCTGCAGCTAACGCTCAACTCGGTCTATTACCTCAGCCAACCGATTGAAAATCTACCATTTACCGAGTACATGGAGTTCATGCCGATGGAGCAGCGTGCCGAACTGGTGCGTAAGTATGGAGGCTCCCAGTCGCTCGGAGAACGCAAAGGAAAGTACTCCAGTTTTGTGTCAGGCGGATTCGCAATTCCACTTGCACTTGGTGACTACTTTGGTGAATTTCGCGTCGTTGGGACAACACCAGAATTCTTTGATTTGCTGCGTCACGGCCCAGACTTGGATCAACCGTTCGAGTTTGCTCAAGGCCGCAATTTCCAAACTCATTCAAAAGAAAACGGTTTCTTTGAAGCGGTTGTGGGTGCGCGAGTGGCTGCTGAGCAAGGCGTGAAAGCGGGCGATATCTTTTATCCCACGCATGGTGATCCCGAAGGCAAAGGGCACGCGGACGCTTTTAAGATTGTCGGCGTGCTCGCATCGACTGGCACACCCAATGATCGTGCGACATTTGTAAACATGGAAGGCTTTTATCTAATGGAAGGCCACGCCAAACCGATCGAGACACCAGATCAAGATTTTGTTGCGGGCGAAACTCCCGGCGATGCTGTCATTCGACCGCTTAGCATCCCCGAGCGAGAAGTGACGTCCATTCTGGTTCGCAATGGTGGATTGTGGGGGCCACAAATGATGAACGTCATCAACGAAGGCCTGCAATCGCAAGCGGCCGCTCCGGTAGGTGAGATCAATAAACTGCTGAGTCAAATCGTTGGGCCGCTTTTGACCGCACTGATGATTGTGACGTTGATAACCTGCGTCGTCGCTGCCGTCGGCATTATGGTCGCAATCTACAACTCGATGAACGATCGGCGGCGGGATATCGCCGTGATGCGAGCGCTGGGGGCCAGACGCGAAGCGGTCACGGGGATCATATTGCTGGAGAGCCTGCTGATCGCCAGCATCGGCGGCGTTTTTGGCTGGGTGCTTGCCCATATTGCAATTACCCTCGCCAGCCCGGCAATCGAGGCGAAAACCGGTGTTCATGCAAATTTCTTCACGATCAGCAGCTTTGAATGGCTAGTGCTCCCCCTCGTGTTGGTGCTCGCGGCACTTGCAGGGCTATTGCCAGCGATGGTCGCCTACCGCACCGATGTCAGCCGCAATTTGGCAGCCTGATAATCGGAATAATAGCACCAGCGACGAGCCAGATGGAAAAACCGGGAAAACAAGTCTTCTCGGCACAGCGTCAAACAACCTACAATGCTGGGAGCGGGAAATAAGTTTCCGCTCACCAGCGAGCAAGTTAGCTCTACTTTTGCTTGGTAATTATCATGAAACATGTAATTTTTTCACTCTATTTGGCCTTATTCGCCGGGCTGGTTGCCTGTGCGACGTGGACCATGGCTTGCCCATTCTGCAGCGCCGTGTCCCAGACCCTGAGACAAGAAATGGGTGTCATGGACGCGGTCGCGATCGCCGAGGCAACGGCCGAGTCCATTCGCGATGAAGCCACCGGTCAAGTGAAATTGAAAGTGGTATCGGTGCTCAAAGGCGAAACGCTGGTAAAACCGGATGAGGTCATCACGGCTGTTTACTACGGAGAAGTTGAAGCCGGGCGTAGGTTTATGCTTTCGGGGGCTGATCCCAACGCCATTCAATGGTCATGTCTGCCGATCAATGAGGCAAGCGAAAAATATCTATTGGAAATCAGCAAGCTGGAGGACGAACCGCTGACCCGACTCAAGTTTTATCAAGCTTACTTGCAGCACCCGGACGGCATGCTTAATCGAGATGCTTATGACGAGTTTGCAATCGCCCCTTACGCCGTTGTCCAACAACTCAAGCCGTTCATGAATCACGACCAATTGGTGGGCTGGATTCGTGAGCCCGAACTACCAGCGGATCGCAAACGTTTATATATGACGATGCTGGGCGTCTGCGGCGACGAGAAAGACGTGCCGCTATTGGACGCGATGCTTCGCAGCACGCAACAATCCACGCGCGGCGGGCTGGACGCTTTGATTGCCTGCTATTTGGTGCTTGCTGGTGAAAAAGGACTGGCAACTATTGATGAAATATTTCTGAAAAACCCCAAGGCTCCATATGCCGAAACCTATGCCGCCATCATGGCTATTCGGTTTCATGGAACGGAAACGGATAAGATTCCGCGATCGGCTCTTGTCCAATCACTGCATCACGTATTGGAACGTAAGGACTTAGCGGACCTAGTCATTCCTGACCTCGCTAGATGGGGCGATTGGAGCCAGATTGCGAAACTAGAAGAATTGTTCATCGCCGCCGAAAAAGATAACAATTGGATACGAGTTCCCGTCGTCAATTACTTGCGAGCTTGTCCAAATCCCGAAGCGGTAGAAGCGTTAAAACGCCTCAAAGAGGTCGATCCCGACAGCGTTAAGCGGGCCAGTTCGTTCTTTTCGATTCCCGTGCCTGCACCGGCAGCGACGCCATCGACCAGTTCGCTTGCACCCCTTGGAAAACAAGCCTTGGTTTCTGTAGATCCGCAGTCTCGTCAACCGATGGGAGCGAACATGATGAGTCGTTTACGATTTGACAAACAGTTCGCTTCATTGCCTTTCGTAGTACGCACCGAACATGCCTATGCAATCGCCCACGGTAATACGACACCCATCACCACGGGTTCCGAAGGTTTGAACCGGCCAACGGTGGCCAGCGTACGATTTTTCAGTGTTCCGCTGTTGGCGTTTGCGTCAATCATGCTTTTTCTGTATCTGATTCTCAGCGGCGGCGGTGCTCGCTTCGCCTCCGCTCTTTAAAACTTGGGTTTGCGGTGTCATGGCAACGACAGCATATCAGTTGTCCAGTAGTTCGGACGTTGTTGACTATCCCTACCGTGCGATTAGCCGTGCGGCAGTAATTTCGGTGGTGCTCATATTCTTAGCTGCGTTAGGGCTGGTCCAGGCATTCGCACCCATGTTGGTGTTTGCGATTTTTGGGATCGCCGTCGCAATCGTTGGACTACGGACCATCGCTCGTTACCCTGACGAGTTTGGCGGACGAGCGGTCGCATTGATCGGTTTGGTTCTGAACAGCTTACTGTTGGTGGGCGGGGTCGCAGAGCACAGCTATATCTACGCCACCGAAGTTCCGGAAGGCTACGACAGAGTATCCTTTTTTGAGCTGCAGCAACCCCAACACTTGCCAGACCTGCCAACGCGGCGTGCAGCCGAAATTGATGGAAAAGATGTATTTTTAAAGGGCTACATCCACCCGTCGTCTGGTTCGGGCGTATTGAAGCGATTCATTTTGGTACCGGACCTCGGAACCTGTTGCTTTGGAGGCCAACCGCGCAGTACTGATATGATCGAAGTTACGTTAACGGGCGACCAGACGGTTCGAGCAGGATATTCTAAGCTGAAACTGGCCGGCAAGTTCCTGATCAACCCGCGGAAGGCGGCTGACTTCGATAACCAGATTTATTACCAGATGCGTGTGGACGAACTTCGCTGATTCCGTTCTCGAAACATTCTCGGGGACCTTCAGCAGATTTTCACCTGTGCATCGCAGACCGAGTAAAAGCATGTTGACACGTTACCTGAGTCTCTTGGCCGTATTTTGCTTCGCGTCGTGCGTCTTGGCAGAAGAACTAGCGAAGAGTCCAACTGCACCCGCAGCGGATGCTGCCCCAGCACGCCGGCCGACTGCCAAGGCAAAAGGTGAAATCTCTTTTGACGACCTTAAATTTGATATCGAAAAAGGTGACGCGTATGATCCTTTGAAGCTGACCGAAGCCATCAAAGCTCTCGATGGCAAGCAGGTCCATCTTCGCGGTTTCATACTTCCTAGTACATTGTTTCGCGAAACGAACATTAATGAATTCGTATTGGTTCGGGACAACCAGGAGTGCTGTTTTGGACCAGGCGCGGCGCTTTTTGATTGTGTAGTTGTCAATCTAGTTGGTAAAGTTACGACAGACTATACAACGCGCGCTGTGACGGTTACGGGCACATTCAAAATGAAAGAGTACAAGTATCCCGACGACTCCGGACACTTCGCTATTTTCAATCTGCAAGGCACAGACGTTCGCTAAAGCTGGTTCATCCGACTGAGAAGCCTTTGCACCGATTTAATTCCATAATCTCGCCGCGAGCCAGGCTTGTCCCTGTCGGGCCACGATTACAACCAGATGGCGAAGAAGCAATGACGTTGGCCACGGGCGGAGCTTGTCTCCGTCGGGCCATGATCAGAAAATGTTCGTGTAGCGGTGCGTATAACGATTGATTAACGCTCCACGCGGACAAGCCGCATGGTAGCGAGGCTCACTCCGCCTGCTATTTCTGGTCGGGATTATAGCCCGACGGGGATGAACCCCGTCGTAGCATCCG
>JAYVSE010000014.1:0-22378 GCA_043775635.1 Planctomycetaceae bacterium
AACGCTTACCTGCTTCAGATTCAAGATGACGAAGTGGCAAAACCATCCTCCCCAACGTCCAGCAAGCTCCAAAACCGCCCTCGCCGGGAATCCCTGTTGCCCAATCGACTTCTAATTCTACATCATCGGTGCTTTTTGTCTCGATGCCGTGCAGTGATTCGTCCAATGCCCTAAATGCGTTCATAAGTTTCTCGGTTGCTTCGGCAACGATTGGTTTGGTTTCTTCAGCTAGGCCCGCTTTCTCCGCAATCGCCGGTATGCTTTCGATGACGAGTTCGATTTCGTGCAACTGGTCGTGAGCATCTTCCGGTTGTCCTGTCTTAAAGGCCTCGACGATCTCCGTCCCCAGAAGAGCGACAGCATCCAACGCTTCGGCGAACGTCTTGGGGTTCGAATGGACATTGCTGTGCTTCGTGGCGATCGGCGGTGGTTGGCAACCTGATGCGAGAAGCAACAACGCAAGGGCTGATAAAGTTTGGGTCAGAGTGTTCATAGGAATTCTTATGGATTGGATTGGATGGGTTTAGGGTTTAGGTGGAAGTCACTCTCCTTTGGGAGAGTCGGCCTTTCAGGGCCGGAGATGGTGACGTGACGAGCGTTACCAGTATTCGGCCAGCCATTTCCAAAGGGGTTGATGGACCATCGCGGCGACTAGCAGCATTGCCGTGGCTCCGAACGATCGGATGAACTTTCTGGGGCCAATCGTTCGAGCGGTGGCGAGACGATTTAATCCAATTGCGATGGCCCAAAACGCGCCAATGGTGAGCGTCGCTTGCCATCCCAGCGCAATACCGACAAGAGCCATCGCCAGAGGAAGCAAACCACTCTCACGGCTCAGCTTCATTCGTTGAAAAGCAGCACCCAGCAAGTAGCCAGCACCACCACCGATCAGGCACGTCAGCAAACGGCTCAGCCAGGCTAGAAGTTGCTGACTAACTTCAACCGGAATCTGTGAATCAAAGGCGACGGGCTGGAGCGAGCTGATTGCGATCGGCAGCGCAACGAATGCGACGACCTGCAACCACTCAAGCCAGCGCGGGCATCGCTGTCGGTCGCGCTCGATCAGCGCCAACGTCAGCAGGCAATTCATCAACGCGACGTGGTAAAGAAATATCCCCATCACTTTCCACTTGGTATACAAAATGATCGACACGATTCCTGCATAGTGGTAGTGAGCAAATTCGGGCACGTTGGCCGCGCCGGTTATCAGTTCAAACAGAAACAGCGCTGCCACAATCCCTGCGGCAATCAGTTCAACGACGAGATACCGAATCGGAATCGCCGCATGGCAATTGCGGCACCTGCCTCCTAAGTTCAGGTAACTGAAGATCGGGAGATTATCAACGCGGCGGATCAACGTGCCACACTGCGGACAGGCGGACGAACGCAGCGCTATCGATTCACCTTTAGGCACGCTCGACGCCACCACGTTAAGGAAGCTGCCAATGCAGGCTCCGAAAAATGTGAAGAACGCGACCACCGCGAACTCTGCGCTGCGAATACGGAGACTTTCGAAAACGGTTAGCTCTTCGATCGTGTAGCTAGACGGTTGTTTCTGGAAAAGCCCCAGGAATGACGAAACGCTTGGGAGAACGATCATATAAAAAACGAGGAAGCCGATTAGAACAATGCTATCAATCATTCGCAGCGAAATTCCAGCACGAGAGCTTTTCGCCATTACGATCACATCGCGAGCCATCAAAACCGCAAGGCAGGCGACCAGCATGCTGGGTGAAAAGAACGGAATCGGTCCAAGCCAAGCGTCTGAAACAGCGGACTTTCCGACGGCGGCGACAACGCATCCGGCCCCCGTGGCAAGCAACACCAATCGCACGAGTCCTGCGAACCGAGGCGTTCCCAAGGCAGCCAACACCAAGATATTGCCAACGACCAAGGCCATCGCCGAAGGATCTGAGTTGAGCTGAATCGCCCAAAACGTAGCGGAACAAGCGGCGGTGCCCAATAACGCCATCCGCGCGTACTCACCGAACAGTGAGTCGCTAAGCGGGTCGTACGCGAAAGGGATACGGCGGTCGGCGTTCAAGATATTCAAAAAGCGAGCCGGTGAACCTGTCAGTCATGCCGACCCATGACCGACTGAACAGTTTCAGTACCGGCATTGTAGATGCATACGCACTTTATGTGCAAGTGCCCTGGGCTGCGGTCGCCAGGAGGATTCGATGCCCCTAAAGAATTATTGAGACCAACGTCGATGCCGTGAAATGAACGGCCCTCTTCAGTCCTGAACGGACCTGAATGGTCGACCCACCCGCATGCGGGAGGGTGACAGGGCGACGACTTGAGCGGGGCGGCTAAAGTTTGGTTGCGATTGTGCCGATTGTAAGGATTGTCCTGTGGTCGGACCCGCCCTGATGAAGATATGTCTGCAGGGTTGCACCGCTTCCGCTCATAGAAAGACCGCGATGAAAGATCGCTCATGGCATTGGCCAGGCTGGTTTATACAGCGAAAATGCCCCTCGATAGCAACAGTGGTCAGCCTCTCGGTGGCCGCTTTTTCAGCGAACGGACAAGAGTCCGTGCCGCAAAGACTGCCTTCGGCAATTGCACCTTCCGCAGAGGCCCCTGCAGCACCAGCCTTTGTAGTGCCGCCAATGGCGAGGCCCATCGATGATCTTGTGCCGGCACGATTTCAAAGTGGACTACCGACAGAACTAATTTTGCCTCCGCCAAGCGATGCAGCGCGGAAGCGAGAAAGCCGTTTTGTGGAAGCCGAGATCGATCCCGAACTGCCACTGTCGCTAGTCGTCGGACGTCCCAAGATACTCAGGCTTACCGATACGCCTCGTCGTATCTTCGTGCCCGATGAGGAAACGATTCGCGCTGAGATTATCGACCGAGAATCGGGACGCGAACTTGCCGTCACGGGACTTAAGCCAGGAACCACGACTTTGATGTTGTGGTTTGATGACAAAGCAGACCCGAGCGGTCAAAGCATTATCAGCTACCTCGTTCGCGTTTACGAAGACCCGCTCTTAAAGCGTCCGCTGGAAGAAGTGGAGCGAGACGTCAATCAAAAATTCCCCGATAGCTTTATCGAACTAGCGGATGTGAATGGTCGCTTGATGGTCAGTGGGCAAGCTCACGATGCGATCGAGATGTCGCAGATTCTTCAAGTGCTTGTCGCTGCGCGTGGCGTTGCGGCTGGAGTGCGGCGTGTGTCGCCGGTCAGGACCGTGAGCAGTGTCGTCGACTTCGCAACCAACGAACCTCTCGATCTTGAAGCTCAAGAAGCAGACAATCGATCACTGATCGATCCCGTTGCATTGGCGCAAGCAGGCATCATCAATCGGATGCGTGTCCCCGGTGAGCAGCAGGTGATGTTGCGCGTGACGGTGGCCGAGGTCAATCGATCTGCGGCACGAAGTTTAGGGATGAACTTTACGGCCATTCAAAACAAAAGTCTGTTCAGTAATACCACTGGCACAGTTGCCGGCAACGTTCGCGCTTTGCTCGACGGTGGTAACATCAGTTTACGCATCGAGGCGCTTCGCCGGCTCAGTTTGTCGCGAACGTTGGCGGAACCAAATCTTGTCGCGATCAATGGCCAAGCAGCAAACTTCCTCGCCGGTGGACAGTTTCCGATTCCGGTAATCGCAGCAGGCGGCGTGGGTACCAATCTGCAAGGCGTGCAATTCGTTCCCTTTGGCGTGCAATTGAGGTTCATCCCGATCATCCAAGATCGTGACGTTATCCGATTGCAGATCAACGCCAACATTAGTACTCGAGATGAAGCCTTAGGGACGAACATTGGCGGCGGTGGTGGTGGAGGGACGGCGGTTCCGGGACTGAACAGTCGAACGTTCTCCTCAACGGTGGAGCTTCGCAGCGGCCAGACACTTGCTGTCGCAGGACTACTGCAAACCAATTTTGGTGCCAGCAGCGATCGCATCCCTTGGCTAGGTGACTTGCCATTGGTCGGACCTCTGACGGGAGCCAATCGCACCAGCGCAGCCGAGCAGGAGCTCGTCATTTTGGTCACTCCCGAATTGGTGGCTCCTTTGGATTCGTGCGGTGTGCCGGGATTGCCAGGCAACGATGTGTACGAGCCAACGGATGTCGAATTTTTCCTTAGCAATCGACTGGAAAGCCGACGCTCGAAGGATTTCCGTTCGCCCGTCCGAACTGATTTTTACAAGCAACGAAGACCAGACCAATGCTGTCCCGATCGCTTTATCATCGGCTCATGCGGACCGACCGACAGGTGTTGCAACCAGCCTGTCCCCGTGCCTCATCAACCAATAAAGAAAGCGACTGAGCAGCTTCCGACGGTATCTTCCTTGAAAATGATTACGGACGAGGTGTCGCCATGAAATTTCAATCGAACTTAATTGTCGGCAACGCCATCATCGCGATCGTTGCGACATTCGGCGGCTGCCGTAGCGGACACGGAATTTTCGGAGTTGATAACTGCGCTGACGTTCCCTGTGGAGCGATTCCGGCAAGTCCGGGAAATCATCTTTGTCAGTGGCAGCAGGCCCAGGTCCGATCCGCCTCCACTGATCTGGGTGTCTTCTATCAAGCGGACTTCATTGGTACGAGCGAGCAACTAAGCCCAGCAGCGCAGAAACAAGTCGCGAGTTTGATTGAGCAGGGTTCCGTTCGCACCGTTGCGTTGATTGTTGAACCGAGCGACGATCCGCAGCGCGATGCGTTACGGACCGTTTCTCTCGCCGCTGCATTCAGTGGTGGCGGCGTTCCGACATCTGCAGATCAAATCCAGGTCGCCTATCCACCCGCGCTGGGGTTGGACGGATTTCGTGCGCAACAGGTTGCTCGCAGCGCTAGTCGCAGTGGCGGCCAAGGAGGCGGCCAAGGGCAAAACGGCGGTGGACTCGGGGGCGGCTTTGGTGGTGGCAGTGGCGGCAGTGGCGGCAGTGGCGGCAGTGGAATGGGCGGCGGGGGGATTTTTTGATGTTGAGATTGCTCATGATTCTCGTCGTCGTTGGCCTCTCCAACGGATGCAACTCGCTGGCCAAATTCAAGCGTGACGATGCCAAATCGGAATCGCGTCCGAAGCCAACCGAGTCACCAGCGTCCCAACTTGGCGTTGCCTTGCCGGCAATGAAACCAGGCGACGATCGTGAATTGAAGATCATTGCTGCCGACCAAATGACAAAACATGGTTACTGGAGCGAGGCGGTTGAGCTATATCTAGAAGCCGAATCGATGGCCCCCAGAAAGCCGAAGCTTGATGCGCAATTAGCGCCATCTTTGGCTGGTGTCGGTCAGTATTCTGAATCACTGCAACGATATCGCCGGTTGGTCAAAGGCAACCCCAAGAACGCTTCGCTAGTCAATAACTTGGCCTTCACGTTGATGGAGTCCGGTGACAATGTCGCAGCCGAAACGGAGTTTCGCCGTGCGTTGACGCTCGATCCGAAGTTCGAGAACGCAGCAGTCAACTTAGGGTTATTGCTTGCCCGACAGCAGCGTCACGACGAAGCCTTGGCGGTGCTTATCCCTGCAATCGGAGAATCAGCCGCTCATCATAACTTGGGTGTCGTCGCCATTGATGTCGGCGACGAAGAAACCGCCCGCAGGCAATTCGCAATCGCTGCCTCGCTGCCTTGCGTTCCCAAAGCGACGCATGAATTCATTACTGCGATTGAACGGCCATGCAATTAGTCATTTGTCATTTGTCATTGGCTATTGGCTGTGGAACGGGTCTCAACCACCGGCTTTGACTTCGCGGCATTTCCCAAAATGACAAATAACTAATGACTAATTTCCCCGCGACTCAAAATCCGTCGGTGCTTCGGCGCTATACAAGACGACGACTGCCCAAATGGCAAAGGGAACTTGGACTAGAAAGCAAACGCCACACGGAATGAACCCGACGATTGCGCCGAGTCTAGCGGTTGACAGAGATTGGTGCTGCGTCATTTTCCATCCGGCAACGAGAGTCATCGCATGGCAAACGATCGACATGAGCGCCCAAACAAAGAACATCGCAAAGCCGATGGCGGCGTCTGCATCGAGTTTATCCTGAATCGCACCAACAGCGATGAGTCCACACCACACCAAATCGTAGGCAAGGTTCAGTGCCGACACGCCCAGGAGGAACGCTCCTGGTGTCGTGTAATTAGCATTACTGCGCGACGCGTTAGAATCGAAGGGGGTTTGCTTCGGTGCAGAATAGGGGCCTTCGCTTCGCCAGCTCGATGATTGCGCGGGCTGCCTGGAATACGCGGTTGACTCTCGACTTGTTGGCGACTGGGATGAACTGGTCGCTGAGCTTTGCTGCGTGCCAGACCCCGAGCCAAAACCTGGGCCAGCTTGCATTTCAGCGGCGGTTGGCATGCGAATACGCCGTTGACACGACGGGCAAACGACAACTTGGCCAGCGGATGCAGCGTTGAACGCGAGCAACTTGCCGCAGCCTGGGCAGCCGACGGCATCGGTTCGCGCGGGCTTAATCGTCGCATGCTGAGTCGTTGCGGAGCCTAGATCGGCTGCCGGTGATCGATCGGACGTGAGTATTTGATCCGGCAGAACTGAAGGCTCGGACACGCGAAACACGGCCTGACAACTTGGGCATTGTGCCTTGCGGCCAACGGAATCGTCCGGTAGCGCAAGCGTTACGCTGCAGGTAGGGCAAGTGAATTGCACGATTCGGTTGACCAATCATTGCGTTTTGTTAAGCGTGACCGCCACGCCGGAACTATGTATCATAACCAAAGCGTCGCCTGTTCGGCGAGTTATCGAACTTACGGTGTATTTACTCTTTTTGACTGCGTTTCGGATTTGATGGTTGACCCACTGATCGAACTTCGCGAACGTTTTGGCGATCGCTTGTCCACCTCCGGTGCGGCGATGACGGCGTACCAAACCGACGGAGTCACTGCGCTTTCCGCTCGCCCACGCGCGATCGTCGTGGCAATCGACGAAGACGACGTCGTGTTTGCGATCCGCTGGTGCTTCCGCAATGACATCCCCTGGGTCGCGCGCGGCAGCGGTACGAGCCTGTCAGGCGGCAGCGTGCCGATCGCAGATGGGCTGGTGATTGCGATGAATCGCATGAACCGAGTCCTTCGTATCAATACCGACAACCGGACTGCCGTTGTGGAGCCTGGATTGATCACGGGGCGACTCGTGAAAGCCGCCGCTGGTGTGGGCCTGCACTACGCTCCCGATCCCAGCAGCCTGCAAGTCTGTTCCATTGGTGGTAACCTCGCGTTCAATTCGGGCGGAGCGCATTGCCTGAAATATGGGATGACGAGCAATCACATTCTCGGTGCTCGCGTCGTACTCGCCGATGGCGAAATCGTCACGCTGGGTAGTGAGAGCTTGGAAGGCGAAGGCCCAGACTTGATGGGCTTGTTCTGTGGCAGTGAAGGCACGATGGGCGTGGCAACTCAAATCACGGTTCGATTGGTTCCTCCCCCAGAAACATATTTCTGCGTGTTAGCGGGTTATGCCACCGTTGAAGAAGCGGGCAACGCCGTCGCCACCATCATCGCTGCGGGACTGCTTCCTGGCGCGATGGAGATCATGGACGCGATTGCAATGAAAGCCGCGCATGAGGCTGTCGGGGCCGAGTATCCACAAGGCTGCGCGGCAGTGTTGATTGTGGAACTCGATGGATCGATCGAGTCGGTCAATGCTGATAAGCCGCGACTTGAAGCGCTGTTTCGACAAAGCGGTGCGGTATCGGTTGAAGTCGCGAAAGACGCCGAGACTCGCTACGCGATTTGGACGGGCCGAAAAAGTGTGTTTTCCGCCGTTGGCCGCATCAGCCCAGACTTTATCGTTCAAGACGGCGTTGTGCCGCGAGGAAAACTGGGTTTCGCGCTACGCCGGATCAACGACATCAGCGCTCGCACTGGAATTGTCATTGCCAACGTGTTTCATGCGGGCGATGGCAACTTGCATCCATTGATCATGTACGATGGTCGCGTGGAAGGTGCGTTGCTTCAAGCGGAAGTGGTCGCAGCCGAAATCGTTCGCATGTGCATTGAGCTAGGTGGATCGATCACAGGTGAACACGGCGTTGGACTGGAGAAACGAGAATTTCTCGACGAGATGTATGACGAGGCAAGCATCGACGCAATGCGACGCCTGCGAGAATCGATGGACCCCAAGACGCTCGCCAATCGCGGCAAAATGTTTCCCACCGGCGAAGGCGAGTCAGTGGGGCTCTACGGCTTGCATCCGCTGGAAAAAGCTGGAGTGATTTCGCGAGAGTGATCGTGTCTCGATAGAGTCAGACCCTTTTTCAAACACAAACAAAACCAACTTATGAACGCTGTTGCCGAACCGCTTTTGCATCCCCAATCAATTGATGACGTTGTCCAGTGCGTGCGAGATCATACCCGTTTGTGCGTCTTCGGTTCATCGTCGAAATCCGCGATGACCAACTCCAGCTCCGGTGCACCAAAATGCGTAATGACCGGAGTGTCCGGCATTGTCGAGCATGACCCGGCTGAGTTCTTGATTTCAGCTTTAGCGGGGACGCGAGTTTCGGAAATGCAATCGGCATTGGCGGCGCACGGCCAATACCTTCCGTTTGATCCACCATTCGCATCACGGGGGGCCACGATCGGTGGCACCGTTGCCGCCGGATTGAGCGGGGCAGGGCGGTTGCGATTCGGCGGACTTCGCGACTTCATTGTCGGTATCAAGATCGTTGACGGACTCGGAAAATTGGTGACCGGTGGCGGACGTGTCGTCAAGAATGCGGCTGGTTATGACTTGCCAAAGCTGATGATCGGCAGCGCAGGCGGTTTGGGTGCCATCGTTGAAGTTACTTTAAAAGTCTTTCCGAAGCCAACGCACCAGAAGACGGTTTGCATCAAAGTGAAAACGTTTGCCTCTGCAGTAAAAATCCAATCACAACTTTCACGCTCACCGATTGATTTGGCTGCCATCGATCTGACGCCCGATGGAACGCTTTGGCTGCGAATCGAAGGCGAGGAAGCGGCGCTCGAATCAACGACAGAGCGGATTCGCAAGTTGATCTTGGCGGATAGCGAACAGCCATCTTTGACAACGATCGATGACCCAGATGTTGCCTGGCGGCCACTGGCGGATGGTTCATTCGCCGCGACGAATGAACGCCTTGTCAGAGCGCCGCTCACGCCCTCAACTTTGCTTGACATCAACGCATCGCTGGAGGAATTGCGTGTGCAGCGACGATACAGCGTTGCCGGAAATCTGGCCTGGATCGCTTGGCCTGGAGCAAGGCCAATTCAGCAATTAGACGAATTCCTGCGACATCACAACATCGGTGCGACCGTGTTGATGGGTGAGGTGCCGCGCTGCCAAATCGGAGTCCGACCCAACGCTTCCATGATGAAACGGGTCAAAATGGCGCTGGATCCCGATGGACGGTTCGTTGGTTGTCTGTAGCCACTTATAAATTTTAAATATTCAAAAATTATCGAGACGATACGTGCTTCACCGGATACCGATCGAACAATTTGGACCGCGCGGTGCTGCCATGGGGCACGCTGTGGAAACATGCATTCACTGCGGGTTTTGCTTGCCGACTTGCCCGACCTATGAAGTCCTTGGCGACGAAGCCGATTCACCACGCGGTCGCATCATTTTGATGAAGGAAGTGCTGGAGGGAAAACTTTCTGCTGCTGATGCCGCACCGCATATAGATCGCTGCTTGGGCTGCGTGGCTTGTCAAACGCATTGCCCATCCGGCGTTGAGTATGGGAATTTGTTAAGTTCGTACCGGTCGCTTGAACAGTCCAAATCTGTTCCCTCGCGCAGCTTTGCCATGCGACTTCGCCGTCAGCTTGCTTCTTGGACGTTGCCGTACCCGAAGCGATTCTCACTCGCGATGCGGCTGGGAAAAATCGGTCGCAAATTGGCGTTCATCACGCCCAAAGCTCTGCATCCGATGCTGGAACTTGTGCCGGACTCGCTGCCGCCAGCAGAATCAACACCAGCGGTATCGCCCGCTATTGGTACAGAACGAGGCCGAGTGATACTGCACATCGGTTGCGCTGCTCAAGTGCTTCGTCCCGACATCACATCGGCCACCGTACGAGTACTGAATCAAAACGGAATCACGGTTCTGATCCCACAAGCACAAGTCTGCTGCGGCGCGTTGCATTGGCACATCGGCGACTCCAAGAGCGCGATGAAAATGGCTGGCAAAAACCTGTTGGCGTTTGGTGACGGCGATGAGCCGATCATCACCACCGCAGCAGGCTGCGGCAGCGGCATGCATGAGTATCCATTGATCATGGCGGGCGATAAGAACATCGATTCGGCAACTCGCTTTGCCAGCCGCGTGGTCGACATCAGCGTTTACTTGGATCGCATCGGAATCGTACCTCCACCGGCCGTGAAAACGCTTCGTATTGCCTATCACGATGCTTGCCACTTGGCCCACGCACAGAAAGTTCGCAAGCCGCCGAGAAGCCTGTTGCGATTGATTCCTGGAGTCGAGCTGGTCGACTTACAAGAATCGGATTTATGTTGCGGTTCGGCAGGCACGTACAACATCGATCAACCGGAGATTGCCGCGCAGCTCGGTCAACGAAAAGTAGCGAACGTCGTCGCCTCTCGGTGCGACTTAGTGGCGTTAGGTAACATCGGCTGCCAAATTCAAATCGAACAGCACCTCGCAAAATCGGGGCACAAAATTACGGTCTTGCACACGATTCAGATCCTCGATCAAGCGTATCGAGGTGAATTGCGTGGCAAACAGAATTCGATTAATTGATGCTTATGCTTATGAAATAAGCTGCTTTGGGTTGTCTCTTGTCCATTTTGAAATCAGTTTTGCACTGATGCCGATCGACTTGAGTACGGCAACCATTTGAGGCATCGTTGCGGCGGAGCCAGCGAAGTGGGTTCGGTCGGCAGACCATGCAGCACCGGCTTCATCGACTTCAACTGCCTGATCGCCAAGCTGATACTGGCCAGGGCCGAGACCAGCAGCGCTGATGGCGTCGGTAACAATGATGATATTTTCAATAGGCGCCAGTGTTAAGTAGTTTTTCAGCGCAAAGCAGGGAACATGGTGACTATCAGCGATGAACGAAATGCTGATTTGGTCCGCCAGCGAAAGGACTCGTTGGATAATGTTGTCATGGCGGGGCAGGGCAGGGGGGCAACCGTTGCCAAGATGCGTATACAGCCGCAATCCAGCGTCGATTCCGCGCTGCAAACAGGTTAGCGACGCGTTGCTGTGTCCCGCGGCAACCACAATCTTTTTTTCCGTTAGCCACTTCGTTGCACGACAACGATCGTCGAACTCCGGAGCCAGCGTGACGAGTTTTACATGGCCGCGACCTGCATCAAGCAGACGTGCGGCAATATCGATTTCCGCTGGGCGAACCGCTGTTGCCGGATGCGCGCCAACGTATCCAGGTTCTGGCGAGATAAAGGGACCTTCGATATGAAGTCCAGCAATCGTGTTCGCGATTCCTGGGTTGTTTTCGATCATGCTGACAACTCGCTCAATTCGGGCAATCATCTGCGGTAGCGGCGCGGTGATGATCGTCGCCAGAATCTGGTGAACACCGTCGTTACGAAGCCGATCGCAAAGTCGCGCGAGATCATCTTGCGAATAGTGATCGCTATTAAAATCCAGACCTGCGTATCCGTTTACTTGCAGATCAACAAAGCCGCCTAATTGGGACGTCACAACGATTCCGCGATTTCAAGGGTTGCGGGGGAAAGCAAGTTCGACGCGGCCCGATCGATGATGAGCGTCGCAGCGGGATGCTGTTGCAAAATGCTTGCGGGGACGTCGCGTGTGATCGGACCTTCAACCGAATTCTTTACCGCTTCCGCTTTTCGTTCGTCGGGAACGCTGCAAAAAATCTTGGCCGACTTCATGATCTGACGAATCGACATGCTGATGGCGTGCGTCGGTACTTCGTCCATGCCTGCGAACCAGCCTTCACCCACTTGTTGTTTGCGACAGGCTTCATCCAGCTTGACAATGATGTAAGGATCGTTGCAGTCGAAATCAGCGGGCGGATCGTTGAATGCTAAGTGCCCGTTCTCGCCAATTCCAACCAATGCCACATCGATCGGTGCGCGGCCAGTCGAGTGGCCAGTCGAGTGGCCAGTCAAGTGGCCAGTCGAGTGGGCGGTGATGGCGTTGCTCGCCGCTTGGATCGTCAGCGCCGGATCGCTGTCACCGCGCAAGTAATAAAACTGCTTGAGCGGAACTCGGTCGACAAATCTCGCGGCTAAGTAACCACAAAAGGAAGCGGGGTGATCGGAAGCTAAGCCGATGTATTCATCCAAGTGAAACCCGGATACTTGCCGCCAATCGACTTCATTGTGCTTGGACAATTCGTCGAGGACTTCGAATTGGCTTGCTCCTGTGGCAATCAATAACCTCGCCTCACCACACTCCGCGATCACTCGCGTCAGTTCTGCCGCAGCGCGATCGGCGACCCAGCGTCCCATGTGTAGACGGTCTGGCACGATGACGATTTGCACTTATTGTTTCCTTGGTAATTGAATGGTGGATTCGATGGTGTTTTCGCTGAGAGGTGTCAAGTTTGAGTCGAATATACTACTTGCGAGTTCGGAGAACACGCCGACTAACGATCGTGTCGGCTACGCCTGTCACACAGCCTACCCAATACGCAGCAAATATTTCAGCCCGAGACGTCGATAATCTATCGACACGCTTCCTCCCTTCATCCTCCATCAGATTTGGATCGAAAATGCCGTTCCTCGCTGGTAGTCTTGCGTTTGAACGATTTAGTGTCGCTGGATTCGAGTCTCCATCCTTTGGTGACGAGCATATCGAAATGCTCCAGCAACATATTGCAGGAAAGGTTGAGACTTCGTCGACCGAGAATATTCACGTCGGGTATCTCGGTGGAGCGCACCTGTTTGACCAAGACTTTGATCTGACCAAGAATCTCATTCACGACGCTGTCCACTGCGGCATTCGGATCGATACGAACCAAATCCCTTCGCCGATTCGCAAAGCATGGTTACAGATGGAGCTCGCAGGGTTAGCCAAAGACAACCCCAGCGGTACGCCCACGAAGTCGCAACGCAAAGAAGCGAAGGAAGCCGTCGAGCAGCGCTGTGAAGCGGAGGCGGCAACAGGCAAGTATCGCAAGATGCAGCAGTTCCCGATTCTCTGGGATCTTCGCCAGAGTCTACTCTATTTCGGCGGCTCGGCGGGCACCGCCAGCGGTCATTGCGCGGACTTGCTCGAACGAACCTTTGAGATTGAACTTCGGCGCGTCAGTGCTGGGACGATTGCAAAACAGTGGGCAACGGACATGGACCTAGTGGCCGAAGTCGATGACTTGATGCCGTCAAACTTCATTTCGAATCTTGGCCATGGCGAGGTCGCCTGGGCCAACGCGGATTCGCCCGCTCCTGACTTCCTTGGCAACGAATTTTTGCTTTGGTTGTGGTGGAAGCTAGAGAACGAGAGCGATACGATTCTTTTGCCTGATGAATCGGAAGTCACGGTGATGCTGAACAAAACGTTGTCCCTCGAGTGTCCGCGCGGCGAGTCGGGCAAAGAGACGATTTCTGCAGAAAGCCCCATCAAGTTACCCGAAGCGATGCAGGCGGTCCGCTCAGGCAAATTGCCACGGAAAGCCGGCATGACGATCGTGCGTGATGGCCAGCAGTTCGATCTGGTTTTGCAAGCGGAATCATTCGCGATCAGCGGCGCGAAGATTCATCGCAACGAGGATGATGATGCCGAAGTCGAGGATCGCATTGATGCGATTCGCAAGCTGAGCGAAACCGTCGATCTGATGTTCCACTCGTTTTGCGGCAGGCGAACCGGCAAGTCATGGTCTAAAGATCTTAGTGGCATCAGCCAATGGCTGGCATCGTCGGATCAACGCAATGCGAAAGCCGCTTAGTTTAGTTAAGCCGCTTGGCGTAAGCCTGCGGGCCGACGGGATGGTCGCGTTGGATTGATGATTGAACGCTGTGCGTTGGATGCGGTGGCGTTCGGCATTCGGTCGTGGAGCGGCCGCGCTCAGCAATTCAGCCCGCACGCTTACGCGTTGCGGCTTACATCTGCGATTGTCCGTGTGTGGCAATCGAAGCGGAAAGGCGTTCATTTATCCCGATCGGGATAAACTTCCTTGACTATTCAAAAATCTAGAGTAAATTGTCCCGATCGGGACAATTTACAGAATCAGCAAGGCAGATCGAGCATTATTTTCCCGAGCGGGAGAATGATTAAGGTGCAATGACCAAGATCAACAACGCGAAAGAGATCGGCCAAATCGTGCGCCACCGTCGCAAAGAAGCTGGGCTGACATTGAAAGATGCGGCCGGCATGGCCAAGGTTGGTGTTCGCTTTCTCTCCGAACTTGAACGGGGGAAGCCCACACTTCAAATCGGACTGGCCATCGAAGTCCTGCAACTGTTCGGACTCGAACTACACGTTCGTGCTCGGGGTGAACAATCGTGAGCGATGAACTCTACGTTCACTATCAACAGCGGCTCGTAGGCGTCATCGCACAAACCGCTTCCGGCAGTATGCACTTCGAGTACGACGACTCTTGGTTACGGTCCGCTGGCAATTTCCCGATATCGCTTTCGTTGCCACTGGATGGATCATCCACGAACGCCTCCGGTCGTCACTTCTTTGCCAATCTGCTACCCGAGGGTAGTGTGCGCGAGCAAATCTGCAAGTCGTTGAAGGTTTCGCCAAACAATGACTTCGAATTGCTGAAAGCCATTGGCGGCGACTGCGCGGGCGCGTTGACGATCACCGGTTGCAGTAGTATTGATTCCAAGGAGCTGACGCCTCGTTATGAAGCTGTCACGGACGAGCAACTTGGGCTCTGGTCGGTAGGAACTCCTAACGCCTTCGCCGCCGTCACTGGCCATAGCGAGATTCGTCTTTCATTAGCCGGTGCACAGGACAAGCTACCCGTTCATGTCGATGGAGACCAGATTCTGATCCCGCTCGGCAGTACGCCCAGCACCCATATTCTGAAGTTTGCTTCGCCACATTATTCTCACTTACCTGAGAATGAAACATTCATCACGTTGCTGGCCAAGAAAGTTGGTTTGCCAGTAGTTGATGTACGGGTTCGAAAGACTGCGAGGGCCTCAGTAACATTGATCGCACGCTACGATCGACGGCTTGAGTCTGGTAAGTGGCTGCGGCTGCATCAAGAGGATTTTTGTCAGGCACTTGGGATTCATGCTTCGCGGAAGTATGAAATAGAAGGCGGACCAAGTTTCAAGCAGTGTGCGGAGATTATCCGGCAACACTCAGCCTATCCTCTGATCGACCTGCAGAAACTAATGCGTTGGTCACTATTTAATCTGCTTGTTGGCAATGCAGATGCTCACGGCAAGAATCTCTCGCTGCTCTATAGCCTAAACGGATCGTCGAATCTCGCTCCGTTTTATGACCTCGTATGCACCCGCAATTACAAAAATCTTTCCCGCGAAATGGCAATGAGCCTTGGCGGCGTTTGGGATCCTGACTTGGTAAGTTTGAAGCACTTGGATGGCTTAGCCAATGACCTTGGGATTCGATCAAACCTGCTCATTGAGCAAGCGAAAGAACTATCTGAGCGTGTTGTGGCTTTGCTGCCCGTTGTGATTGAGAGTTTCCGTCACCAATTTGGCGAGTCCCCAATACTCGGACGCCTGCCCATCGTCATTCGGAAGCTGGCCCGGCGTTTAATGTCACAGCTAAGGTAGTCAGCGCTCATTCAACGTAACGTCAACTTAAACTTCTGAAGCAACCACTTGAGCAAAGCTTGTTGATCATCGATTGTCGCGCGGCGCACTTGGGCAAGCAGGTGAATTTGATCAGGTTTTGGGAGGCTGCTATTTTGCAAGCCTTCGTTACAATTCGAGCAAACGGCGCGCAGATTTTGCAGCGTATCCTCTCCGCCTTTTGACTTATCAATGATATGCCCCATGGTGAGACGAACCGTTCGACTGCTGTCAAACGGATCTGGGTCACCCGCAGCGACGCCGCACATCTGGCATGTGTATCCATTTCGCTCAAGCACCCATGCCCTTGTCTCTTTCGATATGTTTCGTTTGAAAGCAGGACTTCTCGTGACGGTTTCAAGCAGATATTGATTGGGCTTAAGGTCTGCACGATCTTTGTGTGAAAGTATTTGGTACCCATCTTCGTTTCGCAGTTCTCGAACTCTTCGCGCCCATTCAACAGCACCACCACTGGCAGCCTGTATCTCACGGGACTCCAGTACCTGCCCGATGTTGGCAAGGAAATAGTCGAGAATGAGTTGTTTGGAGCCCTTACGGCGAGGCATGAAGACCTCGATCTTTTGCACAGTCGGCATATTCAGGGTTAAGTTCAACAAGCATTGCATTTCGCCCCAGGTTATTCGCCACGATTCCAGTTGTGCCTGAACCTCCGAACGGGTCCAGCACCCAATCACCATCTCGTGAACCTAGCAAAATGCACCTTCGCGCCAATTCCCGCGGAAAAGCAGCAGGGTGGCCATAGCTGCTCGGATCAGGTCCCAAGATCCAGTAATTGCGAAGATTGGCACCTGTCTCCTCACGAACTGCTTTAGGGTTGTAAAAATAGTTAGGCGATTTTGCAAACAGAAAAATTTCTTCGGTTGCGTTTGTTGGTCTATTCTTCACGCTTTCAGGCATCGCGGTTTTTTTGATCCAGGCGATCTTAGATCGAAGTATCCAACCGTCTTCTTGCAAGGCAAATGCGACTCGCCATGGGAGGCCCATTAGGTCACGATCTTTAAGGCCCCAAACATCAGGAACTTTACAGTTGCGTTTCTGAATGAGCTTCTTCGTATTACCAACCATCGCATTGGGGCCGCACTTACCCGTTCCACCGTTTCTCGCATAACCATCGCCAACGTTTAGCCAAAGTGTTCCATCGTCACGAAGCGATCTGCGAACTTCGCGAAAAATTGAAACGAGATTTCGGACGTATAGGTCTGGCGACGCCTCGGCACCGATTTGGTCCGCATGTTCGTAGTCTCTTAGACCCCAGTAGGGGGGGGAAGTGACGCAGCACTGGATTGAGTTAGCGGCTAGTGTCGGCAAAAGTTTTGCGCAATCACCCGTCAATACTCGTAAACTAACGGCTTGTTCAAGATTCAGTTTTAACTGCGCCATGTTTTAAACTCTGCCTCCAGCGTGTCATTTTCAAAAAGTCTTTGAGCTGGCAGTGTAGCAGTCATTCTCGAAAACGGCAGGCGGACTTCCTCAGACGATCGATCGCTTTGATTACTTACGGATAAGCAACCGCGACAGCACGGAAGGTGGCAGGCCCCGATCGACGGAGACAGGTAGATGGCCTAGCTGTTTGAGCAGACTTGAAGCGGCGAGGCGGCCACTGATCACGGCTCCTTCCATGGTAGCTGGCCAGCCGGTTTGGACAAAATCTCCGGCGAGATGAAGGCAGGGCAGGGCGGTCGTGGCTAAAGGTCGAATCGCGTCGACGTCAGGACGCACGGAATAGACAGCTTGTGGGTCAGTCACGACTCGGCCGCGTTGCAACTTGGCACCGGCAGCACCGGGGAACGCATGTCGCAACTCTGCAACCACTTGATCGATTACTGCCTCCGGCGACAGTTCGCGAACACCGCGTGATGCGCTGATCACGACTTGTACATAGTGACTGCTGGGCGAAGTCGTACCCAGGTCTTGTTCGCGACGAAACACCCACTGCGACAACGTCCCGACCATGACGGCATGGGGGCGGTCGATGATCGGTCGATCAAACCAGAGATGGATGCCGGTGATGGGCGAAGTAGGCACCCTTTCGTAGCGATCTGCGGGCAAGCCAGCGGCGATCGCAGTGGCTTGATCAAGTACCTTGGCAAGTGCAAAGCATGGAACAGCGAGGATGACATGGTCGTATGCCAAGTTTTCGTTGTTGACGTTGACGTGCATCGAACCATTGTCAAGCATTGCGACGGAACGGACGGGTGTGCCATTGTAAATTGCGACATCTTTGCTGGCGACGAAGCTGGGCAACTTGACGCCGAATAGAGTCGATAGCGGTAATTTTGGCACCAACACATCACACGCATTTTTCGTTGCTAGAAATCCCTCGATAAAAACTTTTCTTGCTGCAGCCATGCTGACTTGTTGGCATGATTCGCCTAAGGCACTGGCGATAACAACATCCCAGTAATCACGGATTGTCGCTGGCGATTGTTGGCGTAGAAATAGCCACTGGTGCGAGGTAATTTTTGTCAGGCTGGTTGACCTCGTTTGCATCAGCACGAAGGTTGCCCAGGATATTTCCCATCGCTGACGCCAAGATAGGTATTGCAATCGAAGCAGTGATGGCAGCAAGTGCAACGGTGCGGGAAGTAGGGCCGAACTCGCAAACCGCGATTCGGCAAATCGTGGGTGGTGAAAACGCAATTCCCGGTAACGAGTGAATGCACTTAATAGCCCCGCATGATTCATCAGTGCGAGAAAATGGGTGCAACATCCCATCGCAACGTGTTGGCAATAGTCGATGTCTTCGCCTGTGCCAATATCAATGAACGATCCCGCACGGCCGCCGGGCAAACGCCGTGCTTCGTAGACCGTAATATCAAGATCAACGGCCTGTTCGCGGAGTGCGATCGCGGCAGACATTCCCGCTAGGCCGCCTCCGACGATTGCCACGCGGGGACGTGAATTTGTCATCGATCAGTCACTTGCAGCGGCGGTACTGGTAATCGCCGAAACATGGGACCGATGAAATGGTTTGAAGCAAGATGGAACTGCTCGAAGGATGATAAGCGAATACGACGAACCAAGACACAGCCGGGATCGGCTTCAATTCGCGCGAGCAGTTGGCGATACGTACGCCACATCATACTAAACATCGGTCGGCCATCGGCGTGCAATGAATCCCATACGTGCCAACCAGAATCGTAAAGAGCCGAGGCGCGCCTAGCTTCATCGCGGATTAAACATCGCAAGCGATCATCAGGTCTTGGTTTGAGCAGGTCGTCTTCACACAATCCGTGCTCATGCCAATGTTGTTGAGGCAAATAGATCCGGCCACGCTGTGCATCTTCGGTCACGTCGCGTAGGATATTGGTCAACTGAAACGCAAGCCCGCAATCGATCGCTGCCCGCATCGGAAGTGGTGAATCGAATTGCCATATATGCAAGCATGCCAGTCCGACCGCAGATGCGACCAAATAACAGTAATGTTCAAGCTGTTCGAAAGTATCAAATCGTGTTTTCTTTTGGTCGGCGAGCACACCGTCGACGATTTCCAGTAAGTAGCGGCTGGGGATCATAAATCTTGCCGCCGCGTCGCGCATGGCGGGCAACACTTCGATCGCGCGAGTTAGCAAATCAACGGGCAGATGAGCGGTTGATGCGGGCAAGCCATCGGGCAACACGCATAAGCCTTCTTTGGGGTCAACAAGTAGATTGATCGCAGTCATTTGCCGCCACCATTGCAACCATTTTCGCCGCAATGAAACCGGCGCGTCACAGTCGCCAATGTCATCGGTGATCCGAGCGAATGCATAGAGCGCACACATCGCCTTTCGCTTTTCGGATGGGAGCAGCCAAAACGAGCGGTAGAAATTGCTACGTGATCGTCGCGCAATGCGTCGCACTTGGCGGTAGCTGGTCGCGATGTTCACATCGACTTGGCGCATGACAGACGAGGCTCTTTGCATGAAAAAAATTAATCAAGTCGTCCGACGTAAGCAGCAACGATCAGTCGGATTTGCCGAAGACGTGAGACCGTCGGTCGTTTGCTCAAGACGTCGTAATTGAGGTTGGCGATCGCAGCGAGGGTGGCGAGTCCGCCGTGGATGAACAAGCGTATGTCTTTGGCAAGCCAGCGAGGCACTTGGTCGGCAAGTGGCAACCCACTCCGCAAAAAACTCGCAGCGCGATCGCATTCGAATCTTAACAGGTCTTGGAACTCTTTGCGTTGGGCTGGATCCTCTACCCGCTCGAGGTCGACACCAAACCGGGATGCATCTTTGGCGGGCAAATAGATTCGGCCCGCACGAAAGTCTCTGGCGACATCCTGCCAGTGATTGGCGAGCTGCAATCCGGTGCAAGCCGAGTCGGAAAATCGGCAAATTGCGGACGAATCTGCTTTTGCCAACCGTAAAACGATGCGACCGACGGGGTCAGCAGACCAGCGACAATAATCGAGCAACTCGTCGAAGGTTTGGTATCGAACTTTGACTTGGTCTTGCATAAATGCCTGAATTAGGTGGTCAAACGGTTCAATTCTCAGATCAAAACGCGTGGCGGTATCGCGAAGCGCAATATAGATCGGGTGTGTTGCCTGCCCGGAAAAGCAGGCCTGTAATTGCCGTCGCCAATCGATCAGCATTTCGGTCGCGATTTTTGCTGTGGGGGAATTATCGGCCAAGTCGTCGGCATAGCGACAGAAGGCGTAAACGTTGTAGAACGGTTGACGCATCGCGCGGGGCAAAAAGACGCTAGCGACCAGAAAATTTTCGTAATGACTGGTCGCGATCCGGCGGCAAATTCGCTCAGCTTCGGCAAGAGATACCGTCAAACCGGGCAAAGCGGCGTCAATACCGTTGGACGAAAGCGCCGTTTCGCGGTTATCCTCGGTGTAAATCGCTTCCACCACTATGGTTCAGTTTTTGCATGAAAATTATCCTTGCCGCCCCCCGTGGATTTTGCGCGGGTGTCAACATGGCGATCGACAGCCTCGAACTAACGCTGCAAGCGTTCGGGGCTCCGGTTTATGTGTACCATGAAATCGTCCACAACCAGTATGTCGTGAGGACATTCCGCGAAAAAGGCGCCGTGTTTGTGGACCACCTTGAGGAAGTTCCTGAGGGCAGCACGCTGTTGTTTTCTGCACATGGTGTCTCGCCCGAAATTCGCAATCACGCTCGGCGACGCAAGTTGAACGCCATTGACGCAACTTGCCCGTTGGTGACGAAGGTGCACCTGGAAGCGATCCGTTACGCGAAGGACGGATACAAAATCATTTTGATCGGACATGAAGGTCACGATGAAGTGATTGGCACGCTCGGCGAAGCCCCCGAAGCGATCGTGCTGGTCGAAGATGAAGCGGGCGTCGAACAATTAGAGTTTCCGGCGGGCACGAAGCTCGCCTATTTGACACAGACAACTCTCTCGGTCGATGACGCCAATCGCATCATTGCGAAACTACGGACTCGTTTTCCAGAGATCACTTCACCGCCGAAAGAAGACATCTGCTACGCGACGCAGAATCGCCAAGAAGCGGTCCGAGAGTTGATTGGTCTCGCTGATGTGACGATTGTGCTTGGTAGTCAAAACAGCAGCAACAGCCAACGTCTTCGCGACCTCGCCGCAGAAAACGGACAGCCTGCCTATCTTGTCGATGGGCCACAGGATTTGCTGGTCAGCCAGTTTGAAAAGTCGCAAACCGTTTTGATTACAGCCGGCGCGAGTGCGCCTGAGTCGGTAGTGAAATCAACGATCGATTGGTTGATTGATCAATTTGACGCGACGATTGAAACGCGAAAGATCCGCGAAGAGAAGGTTCAGTTTTCATTGCCGAAGGTGCTGCGCGGACTGTCGATATCGACGAAAGAATGAGTTCGCAGAAGATCGATTGCAGTGTCGGACATCTTTTCCGCCGCCCCATAGTCGGTCAAGCGTCCGATGAGGTCGAAGTCAAAGTCTTCGAATCGGATCGTGATTGACAATTACTCTCGCCGCATCTTGGCATGGAAGACCAGTGCCAAGTTCGATACATCCATCACCGCTGAGGTACTGATTCAGGCGTCGGACGGCTGGTTAACAAAGGCGAGACATTTTACGTCATGTTCGTTCCCGAAGGCGGCGCTGAAGATCCTGTTCAATCTCTGCCAAATCTGCGAGCGAGAGGGTTTGGTATTCGGTATTTGCTGCCGGATCGTCACCGAGCAGTTGGTAATCGCCGAGCAATCTCGCCAGCGGTCGATGAACTCGCTCGTAGAACTTTCGGAAACAACAATAGGTCCAAGATACAAATCCCAATCGCCGGTCGTAACTCAGTATAGCGATCTCCGTCGCCAAGTTGCTCGACCAACTGTGTCGCGGCGTAGTAAGTTAGCCGCTCCCGAAGTGCTGCAGGCCTGGTTCGCTGAATCTCAATGTTGACAATGCCCCGCTTCAATGCTGGGATTCGTAGGTAGTGGGATTCGCCAGAATTCCTTTGCTCAGAAAAACGCATGGGAATTCTGGCGAATTCCACTACACCAAATTGTACCGCCCCAGCATTAAAGCGGGGCATTGTTTTTTAAACCACCGATCTGGATCGAATTCCGATATGAAATCCGGCTTGAAAACGGGAGACGTGGGTCAGCTCACATGGGTGGTCGATGCCTCCATGATCATTACTCTGGGAGGTGACTCTCGGGCTACTGTGTTCTCCACGCCGAACATGATTCTGCTGATGGAACGCGCAGCTCGTGAAGCGCTGCGGCCGTTTCTG
>JAYVSE010000015.1:0-6173 GCA_043775635.1 Planctomycetaceae bacterium
TCGTATCAAACACGACAAACAAGAGTTGCTGATTCAATTCAAACCGGAAAAGCAACGGCGACCTGCTCCTCGTCGAATGCTAGTATCTAAGCGGCTTCCCCGTACTCGGGGAGTCTTCAGGAGGTATGACAAACAAAAAATCGAGATGCTCAGCTAACATGTTCACCTCCACGACAAAAACTAGAATCAGCCATGCTGTCTCCGGTTGCTCATCGGCCGTTATAATCGCCGCTGCACCCGTTTTCTGAGCGGGGATCTTCAATTGCACAGTGGGTTCGGCCGGCTGGCCCAAGGCGAGTCCGTACTGAGCAGGCAAGCACAGATTAGAAGCGGCGCGACAATCGGAACTCGCATGTTGATCCTGTGGAGAAAGACATCAAACGCTGTTTTATCGTGCGCTTCTCGATGCCATGGAAGCCGCGTATTCAGGGATCGTGACTCGTCCATCTTTGTTCGTATCTGCTGCCTGAGGGTTGACGAGCATGGTCTGCCATTCCGATGCGGTCAGCGCACCATCGCCGTTGGTATCGTACCGTCCGATGATCTTTTGCGCGTATTTGATCAGCTTTTCATCTTCTACAACGGGAAGTTTTGAACCACCACTAGGTGCGGCAGCAGGCGTGGTTGCCACTGTTGTTGGTGACGGTGCTGGCGTTAGCGAGCTGGGCGATGATGAGCTGGGCGATGATGAGCTGGGCGATGACGGGCTGGGCGATGACGGGCTGGCTGGCGGTGTTGATGGGCTGGGTGAAGGCGCTGATGCCACGCTTGACGCGCTCGCGCCAGCCTCCACAGCGGCCATGCATTCTTGAACGGTCACAACACCATCACCGCTCCTGTCGAATTGATTGAATTCAGCGATCACGTCATTGTTCCATGAATCCGCGTATTCGCTCATTTCAACTTGCCTGTCTGCGTTGCGATCACGTGCGGCAAACCAGCCCGGCAGTCCTTCGGGCAACTTTGCTACATTGGTCAAAAACGACTTTCGACCATTATACAAATCCTTGGGTTCTTGTGCCTTGGGATCGTCACGGCGTGAATCTTTCTTGCCATCAGACTTACTGGCCACCGCTTTTACGGCAGGGCTGTTTTCCACGACGCGTTTTCTGGCCGTTCGAATTGCCAATTCATTCAGCGACAATTTCTTGTCACCATTTCGGTCGAAATCCATTGGGTTTCCAGACCAGCGACTGCTGATTTCGTCGCCCGATAAAACGCCGTCACCATTGCGATCGGACCGCCGCAGGTTTTCTTCTGCGTCTTGCTGATCTTTGGGGGTCACTTCAACGGCCATCATTTCGGCGGCCGAACCAAAGCCAAGCAATGGCTCCAGCATCAGGTCCTGTTCAGGTTCACCAAAACCTGGCACCAGCGGTGTGACAATCATCGCTTCGTTAACTTTTTGCTCCGCTGCTTTGCGAGCTTCGTCGTCGTCGCCGCCATTACCTCCACGATCCCTGTCACGATCGCCTCGCATCCTTTCAAACCCTTCGCGAAACTTGCTCATCGGGATCGGTTTGTCGGCCCGAATGCTTGGATCGTCACGCTGGAGGCGCGAAATCATAAACTGTGCTGGCCCTTGCATTTCATCAGGATCAAGCATGCCGTTTTTATTTTTATCCAGTCCATCAACGAAACTCGATGGGTCGAATCCACCGCGATCGCCGCCTCGTCCGCCGCCACGATCGCCGCCCCCCCACGGTGAACCGCCACCGGGAGGCCCACCGCCCCAAGGCGATCCGCCTCTATCGCCACCCCTGTCGCCGCCTCTGTCGCCACCTCGGTCACCGCCGCCAAATGGTGGCTGCGCATTTCCGGATTGAGGAAAAGCCAAACAAGTAAGAAGAATGACAAAAACTGACGGGACGATTGGTCGCATTGCGTTTTTTTGAAACGAGTGGGAAGCAATTGGGGGAATAGCAGTCTTGTTAACCCGCACGCCGCAATCAAGTTTCGATTTTGAGTGAATCGATAAATATGTGTCCGGTACGCAAAGGACGCTTACTTTTATCAAACGAATCGCTTGCGACTTAATCGCTAACCACATTTCGGACGAATACGGGAATGGGCTCGTTTTTTCCTTCTGGCAGACAGCGGAAAAACTCCGCAACGTAACGAACCGGCTGTTTTTTCTCAGGCAATTTGAACCGGTCGCCCTTTTGCAGGACCGGGCGATATTCGTCCATGCCACCAAACTGGCGTGTACCGGCGGCCTGACATGGGAACCAATATCCAGTGCCTGTGGTATCTTCGAGATAAAATTCCGGGTAACAATGGTCAGGAATCCAGACCATTCGCGCAGGAATTTTGTTAGCTCGACAAACCGCAACAAAAAGACTGGTCAGCTCTTCGCAATCGCCTTTACCGTCCTTCAATGCCTGCGAAGCCGTTTTGATGTCGCCCTCAACGTACTGGACCTTGTCTCGTACCCAGTCATAGATTGCTTCGACACGATTCCAATCGGATTCGTAAGCGTCCCCGGCAAATTCGCGTGCGGCGTTGCGAATTCGCACATCCGTTGAATCAATGTAGGGGCTGTTTCCTAGATAGATCTTTAGCGACGCATCCACTTTGGCAGGAATTACAAGATCGTCCGTTTGCTCGGGTGGTAAAATTCTCGACCGTGTCACATCGAATTCGAACAGAATTTCAGGATTGCTACCGCGGATCGCCTTGGGAATCGTTAAAACGACTTGGCGTGCTCCACCGGGCAAATCACGCATTTCCCACTGATTCACCGTGTCATCAATCTGCTGTGAAACGCTGGTTACCTTCTGTTCCGGCCATTCCATCGGCACGGGAAACGTCGCCAGGATCTCATTGCATGTGACACCGTTTGTGTTCAGCTTAAGGCCGATCTGCCAACGCTTTGTTTCCGGATTCTCGAAGACCTGTCGCGCAGTCGCAGTCGCTGCTTCAGCGCTCGACCCATGAGACTCGTTCGGTCCGACTGGTTTTGTAACGTTGGATTTTGCATCATCCGCGTAACCGCACGAATGATGCACACATAATACCAAAATCGTTGCGGAGAGAACGAAAGAGGCAAGGGGACGTTTCATGTTAGACCGCTTTTCAATCAAAGCCTAGCCAAATGGAAAAACGATGGGCGTGCAGTCAAGAACTAAGGTCGCACAACACTGCCACCGATTGGGCCATTGATTGGGGCTTGACCGACTGGTCCTTGGCTAATGATCCGATCTCCGCGAGCATCAAAATTGTCGCCAACAATTTGACCTTGAACGGGATAACCATTATAGCCATTGCCGATAACTTCCGACCCAATCACTTCACCGTTATATGCGTAAGGATCGTGAACTTGGCTGCCGTAAGCGTCGACATTCGAAGGCATGTAAGCTCCTGACGAACCACATTCACAGTCCGGGCCTGCATGGTTAGGCTGGCCATTGGACAGGCAGCACCCGCGTCGCAATCTTGCGAATGGACCGGGTGCCGCTAACTCTTGGCCACATGCAGGTTCATAACCACATGCAGGTTCTGATGGCGGAGCAACCCCGTAGCCCGGATTCACGGCAGCGCAGGTACCACAAGCAGCGCCTCGACCAAACAAGAAATTCCTCATTCCGGAGCAGCCACCGGTCGAAACCAGTAGACTTAAAGTCGCCAATACTGTGGCAAGTTGTTTATTCATAATATTTCCCTTCACGTGCAAAGCGAGCCTGATCGTTTGGCTCGGACGTTGAGCCGTATAAATCTAGGTCGCTTTACGCGTCACGCAAGCAACACATGAGTTTTTTATCAAACAAATGGTTGCATTTTTGCATCACCCCATAACCCTAGCCCCTCACCATGACGATCGTGCAGCGATTAACCTTCATTATCGTTATTGTCCTCACGACGCCGTTGCTCGCGTTCGCCGACACGCCTGCGGCAACCATTGCAACAACAGACACCATTCACTCAGCGTCCGTTACCGATTCCGTTGTCGTTGAAACGTGCCTGAAGCATGACCCTACGCTTGATCGTATGTGGCTGATCAGCACCAGATCACTGACAAGCGATGCCTGTAGTGCATCTCTAGGAGCTCCGGCGTTTAAGCTCAGTCGTATGGATCGCTGTGGACAACTCCACTTGGTTGACTTATCGGACCTATTAGATAAACGCTCAGAACGACGTCCCGTATTGATTCAAATTCACGGCAATCGAATGTCGAGTCAAGGTGCGTTGGAGCGAGGGATTTTTGTATACCAAAATATCATTCCCTATTGCGATTCACGTCCGTTTGACTACGTCATGTTTAGCTGGCCCAGCGAAAAGGAAGGGATTCTGCTTGGCGATGGACGCGAAAAAGCGGAACGCACCGATGCTCAGGGGCTCTACCTTGCATGGCTTGTTCGTGAGCTTTTACAACGAGATGTTCCGATTGCAATCTGCGGTTTCAGCTTTGGCGGACGCGTGGCAACGGGTGCGATGCATGCTTTGGCTGGCGGAAGCCTCGGTGGTCGTATGCTGCCGGGCGAGCACCAGCGAGGTGCGGCGGTATGCGTTGGGCTGATTGCACCGGCGTTGGAAGATGATTGGCTGCGACCCGGTCGATATCATGGCCTTGCCACGCAAAATATTCGTCAGATGTCTGTGCTCTATAACCAGCGAGACGCCGTTTTAAAGCGCTATTGGTTGCTTGAAAAAGTTCGCGAGAACCGAGCGCTCGGCTTTACCGGCCCCCATGGCTTGGCTCCAGGTTTTGACGGCCAATCCGTCCCCGTTACCTCCCGAGATTGCTCGCCAACACTCGGCATTCGTCACGACGAAAAAATATATTACACTGAGGATTGTAGAGCGGGGCGGCAGATGGCAAAACTCTTGCAAGCAGCAAATTGATCATGTCTGAAAGCTTACCTTCCAAAGCCTGGCACAATGGAAGAATCGTTTCGTCGAGTGAACTATGCGTTTCCGTTAACGATGCAGGGTTCCGCCAGGGTGTGATTGCCGTTGAACGTCTGCGAACCTATGACGGAAGAGTGACAGCGCTCCAGTCGCACATTGTGCGATGGCGGCGAACATTGGAAGAGTTGTACCTCACCGTTCCCATTGATCTCGAAGAAGTTCACCATCGAATCACGCTGCTCTTGAGTGAGAACAACGATTTTCTGCGAACGAATCATGACTGCGGAATCGTAATGTTGGCGACGCCAGGCATCTTGACGCGCGGCTCCTCGACAACCGCCTCATCCGGTGACGCGAACGAAATTTTGCATTTATCGCCATTGAATCATGATCTGATCGCGCGATACCGTAACGAAGGCCAGCCCATGTTTGTGACTGACGTCGAACAGCCGTCAGGAAAATGCTGGCCGCGTGACATCAAAGTTCGATGTCGGCTCCACTACTACCTTGCTGATCAACAAGCAAGGCAACACCATCACGCTGCTGTCGGGCTGCTCATTGATCACGACGGAACCGTTACCGAGACCTCGGTGGCGAACATTGCCATCATTCGCGATGGATGTGTCGTTTCGCCCCCCATCGATCAAGTGCTCCCCGGTGTGACTCAACAATTAATCAAGGACGCTTGCGAGGTTAACGGAATTCGCTGGGTCTATGAACGCTTGTGGCCAGCCGAAATTCGCGAGGCCGACGAGGTTTGGCTGATGGGTACCGATGGCGGCTTATGGTTTGCAAATCGAGTGGATGGCAGCTCGATTGGCGATGCGCGTCCCGGTCGGATTTACACGAAAATTCTCGCAGAATTCGACCGTTTAGTGCGTTCACGATAGGCCGCAATGAAAAATGACTGGAAACGGATGAATCGCTGCACGCCACCATGCTATTACGCAGTCCCGAAATAACGTCCGGATTTCAATCGTAGCGGAAGAGAGATTGACGCAATTTTTTCTATGAAGAACTGCGTGGGGTTGCGACTCATTGGCAGACATTGCTACACTCTCTCGCCACGCCAGCCTCTATAGCTCAGTTGGTAGAGCAAGGGACTCTTAATCCCTGGGTCCAAGGTTCGAGTCCTTGTGGAGGCATTGGGTTTTCTGCTTGGTTTTTGCCTCTAATTGCGAGGTGAGAAGCAACTGGACCGCAATGTCTTGCAGCAATTCCCGGAACGCCTTTGTGTGATTGGCGTAAGTTGTTTTCTGGTATGTTCTTATGTTGAATTTCGAGTGATCTATATTGGCCGAACTATCGTGACGCTAGCAAATCGC
>JAYVSE010000016.1:0-12502 GCA_043775635.1 Planctomycetaceae bacterium
CTGGTGGCCAAATTAGCGTGTAAAAAAACGGCAACTTGCGCTTGCAATTCGGCCAAAAAACGGCGGGAGCTGCGATCCAAGCGAGGTCAGGAACACGTATCGTTGCAGTTGAAATCCTTAACCAATACACTACCGATGTCCCTAAAAAGAGTAGCAAAGATCTGGTAAAACGATGGCGACCGAGAGCATAAAGTACCACAATCGAATGTTTTCGAGACCCGCGAAGAATGCACGACGTTTTCGACGTTTGACGATCGAGTCGCTCGAGAACCGTCGCGTTTTAGCTGGTCCAATTGATACGCTCAATCGCAATGAAGTTGAAATTGCTTATGTCGGTCGTTACTCGCCAGCGATTTCAACGCCTGTGGTGTGGACGGGAAATACCGCTGGGTGTGTGGCTGGGACGATCAATCAAGCCGCTACCGATGCTACGCTCGATACGATCAACTTCTTTCGCAATATGTCTGGTGTCAACGACGTGGTTCTTGACGAGAACTACAGTCGCAAAGCACAACAAGCTGCGTTAATGATGCAGGCTCAAAATGCACTGTCACATACGCCAACAGAGCCATGGGCGTGCTACACCACGGAGGGAGCGGAAGCCGCAAGAAATTCAAATTTATATTTGGGGGTGACCGGTCCTAGTTCCATCAAAGGCTACATCGAGGATCCTGGCGACGGAAATACAGCAGCGGGACATAGGCGCTGGATACAGTATCCATTCATGGACCGGATTGGATCGGGATCTACTTCCAACGCCAACGCACTTTGGGTCTTCGCTCCGTTTGTCAATCAACATTCGCCGGACTGGGTCGCATGGCCGCCCGCTGGCTACGTGACCCAGGATTTGGTTTTTCCGCGATGGTCACTTTCTCGCGCTGATGCTGATTTTTCCAGCGCCAGCGTTGCGATGACCTTTAACGGGAACAAGATAGGCCTCCGAACCAACGCAGTGCAAAATGGATTCGGTTTGGATACGCTTGTTTGGGAACCAACGAATCTCGTACTGCCCTCGGACGGAACCGATGCAACTGTAAAAGTTGCGGTCAGCAATGTCTTTGTTAATGGGGTTTCGCAGAACTTTCAATACGATGTGATTGCGATCAAGCCTCCGACAGGTGCGCTATCCATTGAACTTGCCAATCAGTCCATCCCAGAGAACGCAGGCGTCGTCGCAAATTTCGTAACCTTGAGTCGAATTGGAGGTGATATGACGAGAGCGTTGCAAGTCACTCTCGCAAGTAGCGACGAGTCGGAAGCAATCGTTCCGCAGTTCGTTACCCTACCTGCTGGCGTAGCGCAAATCCGAGTCGCGTTGACTGCGGTCAACGATAGCACCATTGATGGTGATCAGTTGGCAACGATCACTGCGACTGCAAACGAATTCTCGACGGTATCAAAACGTTTAGTTGTTTCCGACGATGATAGACAAACCCAGCCTTCCCCCTGGCACAACGTTGCAAATCGATTTGACGTCAATCAGAATGGATTAGTAACACCGCTCGACGCCCTGTTGGTTATCAATAGCTTGCGAAGACTGAGGACAAATCTCTTACCCGTCGTTCGAACGGGTTCTTACTTGATTGACGTGGACAATAATAACTTTGTAACACCTCTTGATGCTTTGTTAATTATCAATTTTATAAGCCGTAGGACTCGGGGAGGGGAAGGCGAACCTGAACTATTGCTTGACACGTCATCACTTGCATCTAGTGATTCGGTAGGTTGGTTTTTTGAGGGAATCGGACCTTCGGATGAATTGAACAGGTCCAGTCGCGCAGTAATGACTCGCCGAATTCGTTGATTTGTATTTCGTGAGGTAAAAGTTGTTAAAGGTATCAGGTACGAACGGTGTTGTCGCAGAAAGAACTGGACCAACTAAAGTGGTGCGTCCAACGCGGCGTTCCATTCGGCAAGTAGAATTGGGTGGAAGTAACCGCCCGAAATTTTGACCTGGAATCCGGATTGCGACCTCGCGGGCGACGGAGGAAGTTTTCGGATAGTTCGAGTCGTACGGACTTGTAATGTGCGTTATCAACCAAAAAACGGAAAGTGTTAGATAATCGGGAGTGGCGGGCGTCGTCGGATATGAAAGTAAGTGAGATGCCGGCTGAGCCCCAATTAATTTTTTTAGAATTTTAGGCGAGAAATACCTGTGAAATTGAGAACCCGGAATTCTTGTTATAGTCGCACGCAAGGTGCCCGCGCGTTCCTGATGTTGGAAAGGCTTGAACCTCGTAATCTGATGGCGGCAACGCCCTTGAGAAACGATCTCGATTCACTGTTTCTTAGCCACCTAGACAATAGTCTCGTCGGTGCTTCGGCTGAATCGCCGACTTCTAGTAACGCGGTAAGTTTTCAACCAGGTATAATCCAACAGGGCGCAAATGTTGGTACCGGCGGGTTTATTCGTTACCCGATTCTCGATAACATCGCGTCAAACGCGGGGACAATAGAGTTCTGGATTCGGCCTGATTGGAGTGCCGATGGAACTGAACGGGGGTTCTTCCAAGTAGGCGCGGACTTCAATAATGGTATATTGCTCTCCATAGATGGTGCCAATAACCTGCGGTTTATCTTATGGGGAGATGATCCAGGCACGCCCATAGTTGAGTCGAATGTAGAACGCGGCCTCGGCTTTAGCCTGTCTAATTGGTCGCCAGGTATCTGGCATCATTTGGCAGCGGCCTGGAATCGCACGACAGGAGAGTTGACGCTTTACGTCGATGGTCGTTTAGTTGACAGTGCAGCCAATGGCGTTTCGATTCAGACGTTCGTGGGGCAATCGTTTGTGGTCGGCGCTGGGGGCGCCGGAAGCATCGCAGCTAATGCAACCTTCGACGAGTTTCGTATTTCTGGACGGATGCGAAGTGCGAGTGAAATCTACGACGATTACAGGTTGGGCTTAGGACTAAACAACTTATTGAATGATCCTCGCGGGATTGACGTCGATTCGCTAGGTCGGTTGATTGTGGCTGAAACAGGAGCCAACCGAATTACTATCTTTAACTCTGACGCAAGTAAGCTGTCGTCGATTGGATCACTAGGCAGCGGCGACGGGCAATTTCAGTCGCCAAGTGATGTATCGGTGGATTCAGCCAATGCTATTTATGTCCTGGATACCGGCAACCAGCGAGTTCAGAAGTTAGATTCAAGCGGAGTATACCTAAATCAGTTTGGCTCCTTTGGGATTGCGAGCAATCAATTCATGCAGCCGCAAGGGATTGAGTATGACCAAACAACGGATCGAATTTATGTTGCTGATACAGGAAATCATCGTGTTCAAAGATTCATGCCAGACGGAACTGTTGACTCAACTTGGGGTGCCAACGGCGTTATCGGAGAGACCGGTGTCATTCGACGGGACCATTCTGGTTTTGATCGTCCTTCGGACGTAGCGGTCAACCCGGTTTCGGGTGACGTATACGTTGCGGATTTTGGTAACCAGCGACTTGAAGTATTTGATAATCGAGGTATTTACAAACGGTCATTCCTCGCGGTGTATAGGGCCAATAGCTTGGCTTTTGACTCATTCGGAAACCTCTACATAGCGGGTGAGGATCCGAACGACGAATATACCGCAATGGATGGCCGCTTGCGATACTTGAAGGCTGGTGACGAATTGATTAGCCGTCACTACACCGGCGGCCTTGACGACATTAGTCGAATCCAAACAGGTGTCGCGATTCGCACAGATGGTTCGATCATTTTCATTGACAATTTGAACGGTCGCGTTGTAACCACCGACCGAAATTTCTCGCTGCCGCTGAACGAATTATCAGTTGAAGCTAATGGTGATAACTTAATATTTCGATGGTCTACCGCAGTCGCAGTCCCGAGCACGTTGTCTTATAGCGTGAATTCGGGCATGTCGAAAACGGTTACTACGCCGACCCCAACTAAGCAGCATCAGGTTCTTGTTGATGGTCTCGCACCGAACTCTCGACTTACCTATCAAGTCGGTTTTGCGGACACCTTTGATGGCCAAGTGAGGTTGACCCCACTAGACATTGTGAATTCGGGGAGCGTTGCAGGAACTACACAGTTCTTGCGAGTGAAAGCTGTGGGTGCGATTTATACTGACACACAACGTGGAGGCGGTTACACGAGAGTTTCCGTGGACGACCTTGCTGCTGCGAGAAAACGATTTGAAACCATTGCTGATTTTTACTGGAGAAATAGCGGTTTTAAGCTATGGTTGGATATTCAAATCGTTGAAATTGACAAAGACATCACGACTCAGAGTTACAATCTTTTTACTAACTTGGAATCTGACCTTTCAGCTTTGGGATTCAGCGCCTCTGACCAGCTTGACGCCGCCTGGGGAAGTTGTGTGTTGGCAGATGGAAATTTTGGCGGTGGAGGAGACTTATTCGGTCGCTTCGTGGCCATGTCGGAGTGGACTACCCAAGTGGATTTTGTCGCTATTCATGAGGTGAATCACAGTATCGACGCGATTTACGATCGTGCTGGATTGAGAAAGTATGAATCTAACCATGGGATTTGGGCCGTCCCCAATGGTATTGGTGGTGATTTTTCCGTCAACGGGCAAATATTGCGAAATATGATGCTCGCGAATTTCACGGCCGTTTCCAATCCGTTCACAAAGATCATGACCGCACCTGATTTTGACAACGATGGAGTTCCCGATTCAAGTCCAACGGGACTGACACATCCACTTAGGATAACGGAAGCGACACTGGGCAGCTCAACATTGATGCCAGATAGCGACGGCGATGGAGCCGACGATCTCACAGAAGCGACGGCACTGGTTTTCTCGGGGTCGAATTTGACATCAAGCGATAGCGATGGTGATGGTGCCGTCGACAGCAATGATTTGAATCCAGCCTACCGGATTAGCGACCAAGTAGTGAGTGGATCACCTCGCATCGATGGAACAATCGAAGCTAGTGAGGGATGGACAATTTTGACGAATAAATGGGGATTTACAAACACTGCCCTAGTTGATGACAACAATTTATTTCAAGAGCGTTCAACCACCTACGCCGCCTGGGACGAGAACTACCTTTACCTCGCCTTGAGAGGACCAGGTAGTTGGACCGAAGTACGTCTCGACGGCGATGCAGACAATAATTTCAGGAGTCCAGCAAACTATAAGATCGGACTCAGTAATAAGGTTGACGATTATTCGGTGAGTGTAAACGTTGGTGTCCCAGATCTATTTCGCCAAATCGATGACAACGGCCAGTTCAGCGAATACTTCGATACGAACCCTCAGTTTCTGAAGCCCTATCTTGGTATGCCTTTTAACGATCGTCCAGACGAAGGGCCAGGTTTTTCAGCTCGATTGGTTACTGAACAAGATTTGGGATATGGTCGCGGTGGCTCAGGAGATGAGCGTGTTTGGGAAGTTCGAGTTCCATGGTCGAATTATACTCAACTTCGTGGATTTGATGGAAAGCGTATGGGGCTTTCATTTAATGTTGAAGGCGATCAATTATTTAGTACCGATGAGGCGGCGATCGTTGAATTGGTGTCGCAAACCAGTTATTCAATCGAAGCAACTACAGCTACGAATCCCGAAGGCGATAACGCAACCACGCCCTTTACGTTTGCGGTTACGCGTAGCGGTTTGACGACCGGCAACAGCACCGTGGAATACGCGGTCACAGGGAGCGATGTCAGTGGAGTGACGGTCAACGATTTCGGGACCGCATTTCCTTCGGGGACGGTTAGTTTCTCGCCTGGTGAAGTTACTAAAGTTATCACCATCAACGTCAAGGGCGATACAATTGTGGAGCCGAATGAAGACTTCGTCGTAACCCTGAGTGCGCCAAGCGTCCCAGGCACTATCAAGACTTCGATCGCGATCGGCACGATTCAGAACGATGACGGCCCCGATGGTGACGCGCCGACCGACTTCGGTGACGCGCCAACAAACTATCCCGTGAGTTTGGCGCGGAACGGCGCAAGACATACGGTCGGCGGCCTGTTCTTAGGATCAAATGTCGATGCCGAGACTGACGGCACACCCAGCAACAACGCGGGTAGCGATGGCGATGACGACGATGGCGTTTTCGTACTGACCACCGTAATAACCACCACCGTCACGACGACATCAAGTTTTTCCGTGATCGCTTCTCGTGCCGGAAAACTGGATGGTTGGATTGACTTCAACGGCGATGGCGATTGGCTCGATGCGAGTGAACAGATTTTCACCTCACAAAGTGTTGTTGCTGGCACCAATCTATTGAGCTTTACCGTTCCGGCGGGCGCGACGGCGGGCAGTACCGGGGCACGCTTTCGTCTGAGTACCGCTGGGATGCTGGCCCCGACGGGGATTGCAAATAATGGTGAAGTCGAAGATTACTTGGCGACGATCGTCACTGGAGCAGCGAACGCAATCGTCGATATCATGCCGCCTAATGGAGGCTCGGAAGTAACAGTTGATGGAGCCGATCTGGTTGTACGCCAAGGTGTGACCGTCGTCTTCAAAGCTCCGTTTACTAGTTTTGGCGACGTGACCTTTTCGGGAACTCCACTCGATGATTTATTGTTGCTGACGATTCTTGAAGCGTTGGGCGATAAGCCGTTGCTGTTCGATGGTGGACTTGGCGCGGACGCGCTGAAATGGCTTGAGTCTGGCAAGACACTTGACTTAACCAATCCCAACATCAGTCTTCGAGATATTGAATCGATCGACATCACCGGTACTGGGGACAACAAGCTGGTGATCAGTGCCGAAAAAGTGAAATCTGCATCGACGACCACCGATACGCTCAAGGTCGTCTCCGACGCTGGGGATACAATTTCTTTTGGTAACGGATGGAAGATTGAAACGCCTGCGTTTATCGATGGTCAATTCACTCACATTATCAGTGAAGTCGCGCCTGGGGGTACGGCGCGAGTTGAGCTTCGCAACGGCAACTCGCTTCAGAATCCGCTGAATCCCTTTGACGCGGATCGCGACGGAAAATTCCTGCCGCTAGACGCGCTGCGCGTCATCAATGAGTTACGTCGGCGCGGTTCCGGTGTATTCACTTTACCAACCAATGACAGTGAGATCGGTAGGCTGTATTTTGACGTTAATGGCGATAATCGACTGACGGCGCTCGACGCGTTACGGATCATCAACGCCATCGCCCGTGCCAATCGAAGTGGTATCGCAGTTGGTGAATCAGCTTCGCCTGCGGTCGATCTGAGTTCGACCTTGCCCAAAGAGAAGATCGACGGAAAACAGCAGGTCAGTTCGGTTGGCACCACTCCAGCGGCGATGGTTTCGCCACTAACACCAAGGTCCAACGATTTGAAACTTTCCAGCCGTGAGCTGTTTATCGATCAAGTCATGCAAACCTTCGCTAGCGATGAGGAGTTGGAACGCACTGGTATGTTTGACCTGCACGTAAACATCAAGTAGTCGCGCGGACTGATTGGCGAGAGACAATTTCGATGCTACCGAGCGCTGCGTCCGAACGTCCAAACTAACAGTGGGGGTTGCAAAAGGGAAATTCGTAACGTGCCATATTAATGGCGAAGGCTGGAACGAAAGCAAATACTCAATCTATTTCAGCGTTCTCAGCGAAACCTCGCCGACTGATCCAGAGCCCCAGCCACCTAGCCTTAGTGACGACGAACGCCAGAAAAGATTTCTGTCTCACCGTCCGTCCGCAGGCAAGCTACGCCGAGAAGCTAGCATCGTTACCCAAACCGCCTAGCGACTACAATCCCTGACACGCACCTAGACAGGAGATATCGGCATGCCTACGGAAAAGCCCTCCATGTTTGTCTCATCGTTCAGCTAGGAATCGTAAGACTTCGCAAGTTTCACAATTCCAGGTCGTTCAGGCACTGGCGGGGCGTTAATCTGGGGAGACATTGTGGATTAATCCACGCTTTTTGCCTGTCTTTTCCCTATAACCGTCGGAATCGCACACTTTTATTTCTCATGGAAGCCGATCGCATACCTTGGATGTGGTTATTGCTTGTAGCTATGGATCGGATGTGCCTGAATGAAGAGCAAGTTTTTGCGACGTTGTGCTACGGGATTGATGCTTGCAAATCTTTCCGCCGCGCCAGCATTTACCCAAGACTCGGCAGAACCGATTGCGCGCGAAAATTCGGCGCGCGATGCTGACGCGCCTGATTCGCCCGCTAGTGAATACTGGGATAAGGCTGGTAACGATGGCGAGATTGCAGGAAGGGTGGATAGGCCAGTCGCGAAACGAAAGACCAAACATTTCTCCGAGTTCGATTATCGAAATCGCACCCCCGCGATGATCGGGGACTTTTACGGAGGTACACCGCTAAACTTTCGTGCGGATTCCGTGATTGACCGAGCGGTTGTGTTCGCCGACGATCTCGACGCACCAGTGGTTTTGCCGCCTGGAGGGTCGTTATTGACGATTACCGAACCAGGGCCGGTAGGCATTTTTGATACATCGCTAGCATCCGTACAGCAGTTGCAGGTGTTGTTACGTGCCGGTTCTCCGATGCCTGGTGCCACGCTGTTAGGCACGATCAACCAAGATGCGACTCTGACAACACAGCAAACGGTCGCACAAATTCAAACTCAACTCGCCAGCACGGCTTTACCTTACGACATCATCTCACTGCAGCCGCCTCCGGGAACCTATGCCACGGCAGTCGATGGATTGTTTCAAACTCAGAATGGAATTCGAGGTACAACCATCTATGACGCAAACGCATCGGGCGCACTGATTCAGGGCGGTGTTGATACGCTCAATGGTGGTGAGGATTTAGATGCCTTTTATTTTTACGATTACGTCGTGCGTTTTAATACTGCCTTGGCGGACGCGACGAGCGGCGGAGTAGGTAGATTGAAGATTGCTGAAGGTGGGTCAGTGCTACCGACTGATCGCCTGTTTTTTCGCTACAGCAACATCCACAACGCTTCGTACACAAACCAAGGTTCAAACCTGAATCGATTCGTGCCAGGTTTTGAAAAAACGTTTCTGGACAGGCTGATATCCTTTGAATTACGTGCTCCTTTTGTGACCGATGCGACGACGAGTTATACGCTTGACGGTGATTCCTTCACCAACGGCAACAGCACTCGTTTTGGAAACTTGAGCATGTATGCGAAGGCCGTGTTAATTCAGTACGAGAAGCTCGCTGTAACCGGTGGTATGGGAATTACGCTGCCAACGGCCAGCGACGTTCGAGTCAATTACCTGGACGGCACTGAATTGCTTCGAGTCAAGAACCAGTCGGTTCACTTACAACCATTCTTGGGAATGCTTTATACGCCCAATACGCGTTTGTTTGCGCATGGGTTCCTGCAATTCGATGCAGTGGCATCAGGGAATAATGTTGCGATCAATTCTGGTGCCGGACTTTCCAATGTCGGAACACTCACTGACTCGAGCAATTTATTCGTCGACGCGGGGCTTGGTTACTGGCTATACCGCACTAATAAAAACCGTGGCGTCACTGGTATCGTACCGACCGTTGAAATTCATCAAACCAGTTCGGTCCAAGATGGGGACGTCGTTACTTCAGGTCCATTTCAAGTTGGTAACTTTGGTGGCAATACCAGCATCACCAGTTTCGTCGCGGGAACTACGGTTGAGTTTGGTCGTCGATCTCAGTTGACCGCAGGCTACTCAACCCCAATCGGTGGCGGGACAAATCGGCAATATGACGGTGCGTTCCAATTGTTTTACAGTCGTAACTTCGGTCAGTGACCGGTGATTTTCGGCACGATGCGTGATGTCAGTTTCTAACATCGGAAAAAATATAGCACCACGCCGCGCTAATGGGCAGCGCATACTTCGCGGACTTGTGATGAAACACCTGCTGCGCCGCCAACGCACCCGACCAACCGCAAAGAAATTCGAGAGCAAACAAAGGTGTCAGGAGTCATTTTTGTGGAAGCGGAGTTTGTGTAAGCTACTCGGATGCCCAGACCTAAGCGAGGCGATGAAGCCAATGGCATTTACCACGCTCTGAACCGTAGCGATGCGAAGAGTGTCATTTTCAGATCTGAGTGCCAATGTCGCACGGGTAGCCTCCTCCGAAGATTCTACATTGACACTCGCACCGAGCGATCGCGACGTTACAATGGAAACGATTTTCCGTCGCGTCCGACAAATCCCATAGTGGCATAAACGCTCATGACTGCGAATAAGAATACGAAGAACAGTCCTTTCCCCGGAATGGATCCGTACCTGGAACAGCACTGGGGAGATGTCCATACGAGATTGATGGTTCACATAAGTAACCAGATCAATGCTCAACTTCCCGACGAATTGCAGGCTCGTGTTGAAGAAAGCACGGCGATTCAAATTGAAAACGAGTCGCGAAAGGTCGTTTATCCAGATGTGCGAATTGTCGAGGATCAACCGTATGATCCGTCCAGCAATGGCGGCGTGGCTGTCGCGACCGAGACCATTTCGACGGCAAAGCCAATCATTATCAAAATGGAAATCGATACTCGTACGCAGCGCACCGTTGAGATCGTCGATATCGCTTCCAACGATCGAGTTGTGACCGCGATCGAAGTGCTCAGCCCAGGCAACAAGATCGGGCATGAAAGCCGGTTGGCGTACAAACGGAAACGAGCGGCCTATGTCGAATCGGGTGTAAACTTGGTCGAAATTGATTTAACACGAGAAGGTGATCACATTGTCGCGATCCCTTTACCGCTGATACCCAAGCAGTATTGGGACGATTACATCACGTGTGTCCAACGAGCGACTCAGCCGTGTCAATTTGAACTGTATCCGATGCCGCTGCGACTGCCGCTCCCTTATATCAGTATCCCGCTGCGACGCGGCGAAAAAGATGTGCTGCTGCAGATTCAAGTGCTGATCGATCAGTGTTATCAGGACGGACGGTATTGGCGAACCGACTACTCGTTGGCATTGCGCCCTCGTTTGTCGGAACTCGACACAAGCTGGTGCGAAACGCTGCTCGCAAAATATCCTCAGGACTGACTTCGGTGGCCAGGAGCAAACAAAGGTGCCAGATGATGAGCAATCACTGGCATTTTTTTATTGCAGCCCACCGAAGACCCTGACATCCAGGCGAATTCGATCGTAGAATAAGATAAATAGTCGAGCGGACCTGCCGGACGTTGCTTTCATTTGACGGCTCTTCGTTTTCATGGGGAATCATTTCTTGTGTCGACACAACCATCTTTGCCATTGTCGCCCGCCGTCGCCAGGTCGCCCGGTGAACCAACCTCGCTTCTAGCCAACGCGTCGCCTCGTCCCAGCAATTCGATTCTTCGCCCGACGTCGCGTCCGCTAAAATACGCGTTTGACGAGCAGTAAGACTGTTAAGGTTAAGGTGCCTTGGGCCAAACGATGTTTCCCAGTCGCATCCTCGCCAAGCTCCAACCGCTTCCAAGTAGGCTCGTGCAACATCGCGGTAGGGGTTGTTTAGAGTCGTGGACTCAAACAGACGTATCGTTGTCGTCGACACTGCTGTAAAGCCTTGTGTTAGTGTTTTGAGTTGACCGAGAATGGTAGCGACCAATCGGTTTGATCAAAGGGTCATTGCAAGTGTCATGCCGTGATTCCTTCTCCTTGACTCGAGTTCCAGGGTCATCCCTCCTTGGACGTTAGCTGGATCGCGCCAATTTTGACGTAGCTGAACAACGCTAGGCTGGCCTGTCCCAACGTCGTGAAGGATAATTTAGCGGAATGCGCGAGCCATCCGGTGTGATACTGGTCGATCGAGACTCTCGCACCGGACGGCTCGCGGCCTGTTGGTTTAGTAGGTTTCATCATTTTAGTGAACCGTTGGCGCTAGCCGGCTTAAGCCTGCGGGCCGACGGGATGGTCGCGTTCGATTGCTGATTGAACGCTGCGCGTTGGATTCGGTGGCGTTCGGCATTCGGTCGTGGAGCGTCCGCGCTCAGAAATTCAGCCCGCACGCTTACGCGTTGCGGCTTACGTAAGGACCGTTCGGTCAATAACTATCCGGTTTTTGACGTGGAAAAAAACTAGCGAATATCCAGCAACTCGACCTTGAAGTGCAAGGTTGCGTTAGGTGGAATGGAACCGGGCATTCCGCTTGGTCCATATCCCAGGGCTGACGGGATTTCTAATTCGATCATCCCGCCTTCACCGACAAGCTGAAGCCCTTCTGTCCAACCAGCGACAACTTGATTCAAAGCAAACGACGCCGGCTGGCCGCGTCGATAGGAACTGTCGAATTCAGTCAGATCATCAAGCCACCCGGCATAATGAACGGAAACCATATCAGTAGGGCTGGGCTTCTTACCGTCTGATTTTCGCAAAATGCGATACTTCAGTCCCGATTCGGTTTGCGTGAACTCAGTCGCTGCGTCAGGATCCGTGGGCCCGGCCTCAAAAGCAGGTCGTGCCGCACAGCCAGCTATGAACAGCGAACAAAGGCCTAGCAACCAGAATTTTACACGCCGCATGGATCTTGCCTTTTTCAACAAATTCAAGCTGGTTTAGCCGACGCACCAATCATCGCTGAACCACTTCACGCGATCCGCCCGGCGAGGACTGTAGTTGGCTGACGCGTCAAACTTCTTTTTCTTCAAAAA
>JAYVSE010000017.1:0-11339 GCA_043775635.1 Planctomycetaceae bacterium
ATCGTATCAAACACGACAAACAAGAGTTGCTGATTCAATTCAAACCGGAAAAGCAACGGCGACCTGCTCCTCGTCGAATGCTAGTATCTAAGCGGCTTCTACTAGCTGGTGGACTGGAAGGATGGTCCGGGGCCGGACTTCCACAATTACGAAACGTTCAATGGTGGTGTGACTTCAACCGTTGTCCAGCACACGTACGCTAACACCGGCGTTTATCAAGTCAACGTCACCGCAATGGCAGGTAGCACAGACCTGTCGGGTTCAGGTGCGGTCACGGTCACTGTCAACCTTGCACCGCCGGCACCGGCACCTACCTCTGGTTCCATCAGTGGCTCTGCAACCAGCGTTGCCGGACAACCCTACCTGCTAGCCCTAACTCCAGATATCGGCAGGAGCCTCCCAGCAGGCTGGACAATCAACTGGGGCGATGGCACGGTACAGGGCGTGTCGGGTTCACCAAACTCAGTGTCCCATATCTTCGCACGCCTTGGCAATTACATCATTAGCGGCGCTATCCAGGCCAGCGATGGTACTCAGGTGCGGGCCGGTACTTCAGTGGCGATCGCGGTCGCAAACAATCCGATAAACGCCCCGACCGTAACAGTAACCGGTGCCAATACGGTCCTAGCTGGTGAGAGTTATTCCCTAAATTTGTCCGCAGGTTTGTCCGGTGATAGCCAGGTCTCATACTGGACCGTGAACTGGGGCGACAATACCACAGAAACCATTGAAGCTCCCGCCCTTGGCCTGACCAAATTCCAATTTACATCGGCAAATCCACTAGCAACGGCAGATGCGTTCACGGCCAAAGTCGGGTTCGCCGACGGTGCGAAATTGTTGGTAAATAGCGAGGGGGCGATCACTGCACCGGCGAACACCAGCGGCAAAATTGTTGCTAACCCGGTCGGCGGCTTTGACGTGGTCGTAGAAGAGACTGGCGGTCTAGCCGCCGACAATCTCGGTGTCCAAATCTTCGGCAGCGACGGAGCGAAACGGTTCGGTACCACCACGTTGTCCACGAATTTCTATTTTGCTGCCCAACCCAACGTTTACCATATCGTCGACATCACGACTCCCCGGGGCATGGTTTCTATAGACACCAATGGTAATGGGACCTCAACTCAAGGCGTTAGTGCCCAGCTTGTACCGTCGAGCGGCGGATACGAAGTGCGTTTAATCGACCCAAGTCCAATTTTAGGTCAGACGTTTGCCTACCGCGTTATCTCCTTCTCCCAAGCGGGAACGAACACTCAAGGGTCTGCGGTTACTGCCGCTCGATATCACTTCGAGGGTCAGGGCTCGATTGACAGTTACACGGCTTTGGTCAGTTTGGGCAACAACAAATTCTTGCCGCTCAATAGCCAAGGCGTCGTTTTGGTTCCAGAAGGCGCGACGGGCAAAATCCTAGCCAACCCGAACGGCGGCTTCGACGTGGAGATTGATTACTTCAACCTCAAAGCTGGTCAATCGTTCGCGATTCAGGTGATCGGAAACGATAACACCTCCGGCACGGACGGCACCGCGATTCGAATGACAAAGACTATCCCTCTGCAATTAATGCACGCCTACTTTGGCGGAACAACCACTTACCCGATCACTGTCACCGCAACCACCGCCAGTGGGTCCTACACGGTAAACGGGCCAATCGTGAACGTGCTCGATCAGGCACCTTTGGTTTCTGCAGCTCTGGGAACAAGTTCGTCCGTCATCGCGGGCAGTAACGTGCCTCTACAACTCCGTTACGAAGACATCGCTTTCAGCCATCCCCTTGATGGTTGGCGGATCGAATGGGGCGACGGTACCATCGAGACGATCAATAGCACGATCGTGGCGTCCAGTGATCCTACGTCTCCGATCTTCGGCTTAACGTCAGGTGTGCAGACAGTCGGCCACACCTATGCGGAAGGCAACACGGCCCCTTACACGATTAAGGTGACGGCGTTGTCCCATGGGGACGAGTACCCGGCCACTTGGCTGAGCCTCAATGTCTTGACTCCGACACCAAGCACGATCGTCGCGTCGCCTTCCGACAACCTTCGCAGGACCTACGACTCCACCGCGTTTGGTTCGGCGATCGTCGCAACTTTCACCGACACGAGCCCCGAACCAATCGTGGCCTACTCCGCAACCGTTGAGTTCGATGGAACCAGTGCCAACGCAATTGGAACCGTCACCGTAACCAACGGTGTGTTCACCATCGGTGCGAGCATTCCTTACATCGCAGCCGGTCAATACGAAGCGATCGTGACGCTGTCTAAGTTTGGTTCACCGCAAGCGAGCTTCCCAGTATCAATCATCGTTGACAGGCGCGGCTTAGTCATCACGGCCAGTAATCGGAGTAAGACCTATGGCGACGCCGTGACTTTCCTTAACAACCAGTTCACTTCGCAGGGCTTGGTCGGCGGTAACAGCGTGACCGGTGTGACCCTGACCAGTGCCGGTGCGGCTAGAACGGCGACCGTGGTATCACCTGGACCGGACTATGTGATCGTTGCTAGTGACGCGGCCGGTTCGGGGCTGAGCAATTACTCCCTCACTTATGTCCCGGGCAACCTGCATATCGACCCACGTAAGTTGGCTCTCGCCGGTCTTGTGGCAACGGAAATCAACGAGAATGACAGGACAGCGTTAAGCGGCGTGATTGTTGAATCGGGCGGCCTCGATACTTTGACGTTACTGATCAACTGGGGCGACGGGAGCCCGATTGAAACGAAGATTCTCGCTCCGAACACGACTGCGTTTTCCTTCGAACATCAGTATCTGCAGGACAGCCATCTGCAGCCGAACGTGAAATACCCGATTTCGCTAAGTCTTTTGGACGAGAACCTGGGCTCCGGCAACGGCAATACCTCGGTCAGCGTCCTCAATGTTCCGCCAGTCATTATGTTGAATACGGTTCAAACGATCAATGAAAATTCGGTCGCGGCGCTGAATGGCACGATCACCGATGTCGGCACACGCGACACGTTCAGACTCGTCTTGAACTGGGGCGATGCACTGTCACCGAATAACACCCAAACCTTGGCACTTGGCACGACGACACTGACCAAGGCCGCCAACGGCATCGATTGGAACCCGACCACACGAATCTACTCGGTCGATCACAAGTACCTCGACGATAACCCGACGGGTAGTGCCTCGGACATCTACACGATCACGGCCACGGTTAACGACGACGATACCGGTACTAGTGGACCAAAGACGACCACTGTCACGGTCAAAAACGTGGCGCCGAGTATGACGCTGAACCCAGTGACGAGCATCACTGAGAATTCGGTCGCAACGCTCACTGGCACAATCACCGATGCCGGCGCTCTCGACACCTTCACGCTGGTATTGAACTGGGGTGATGCACTCTCGCCGAATAACACCCAAACCTTGGCACTTGGCACGACGATACTGACCAAGGCCGTCAACGGCATCGATTGGAACCCGACCACACGAGTCTACTCGGTCGATCACAAGTACCTCGATGACAACCCGACGGGAAGTGCCTCGGACATCTACACGATCACGGCCACGGTTAACGACGACGACACCGGTACCAGTGGACCAAAGATGACCACTGTCACGGTCAACAACGTGGCACCGAGTGTAACGCTTAACCCAGTGGTGAGCATCGCTGAGAATTCGGTCGCGACGTTGACTGGCACGATCACCGATGTCGGCACACGCGACACGTTCAGACTCGTCTTGAACTGGGGTGATGCACTCTCGCCGAATAACACCCAAACCTTGGCACTTGGCACGACGACACTGACCAAGGCCGTCAACGGATTCGATTGGAACCCGACCACACGAGTCTACTCGGTCGATCACAAGTACCTCGATGACAACCCGACGGGAAGGTCCTCGGACATCTACACGATCACGGCAACGGTTAACGACGACGACACCGGTACCAGTGGACCAAAGATGACCACTGTCACGGTCAACAACGTGGCACCGACGAACATCGTCTTGAGTGCTACGTCGGCCAATGAGAATGGCGTCGTCAACTTGACAGGAACCTTCCAAGACGACGGCACGCTGGACACGCATACGATCGTTATCAATTGGAACTTCAGCGGTAATGCGGGTGGTCCAAGCGAAGGCACGACCAGCTTGACAACCAACGGACCCAATCCCGCCGGTACGACGCTTGTCTACTTGGGAGGCGGCCATTGGAGATTCACCGCGACTCATCAGTACTTGGACGACAATCCAACGAACAGCGGTTCCGATGTATACGCAATCAAGGTCGCCGTCACGGATGATGATACCGGTACGAACTCGGTCACAACCACGACCACCATTACCAATATTGTCCCGATAGTTACGTCGGTTCTCTCATCGGCCTCAACCTTACCGACACGTTCTAGCGACGGGTTCGTGTCGATTAGCGGCGCGTTCACCGATGTGGGATCCCGGGACACGCATTTTGTAATGGTTGATTGGGGTGATGGTTCAGCCGCGAGAATGGTCGCAGTTAATCCTATCTCGCGCACCTTCACTGGTAGTTACACCTACGCGACAGGCGGATTCTTTACCATCACGGTTACGGCAGTCGATGATGATGGCGGTGCATCGATTCCGCAACAGTCCAAGGCATATGTGGAGGGAGTGGGATTAGTACGTGGTGTGCTGTATGTGATCGGCACGAATGGCAAAGATGACATTGATGTGAAATTAGGCAGTGGAAAGAATTCCGGGCTGATTGAAACGAAAGTAAAACTTACCAAGAGCAGCGGTAAGGTTGACTACAACCCGAATTACAACATTGCCGCCGTGCAGAAGATCGTCATGTACCTCATGGGTGACGACGACAAAGCGAAGATTGACAGGGATATCATGATCGATGCCTTGATCTATGGTGGTGATGGAAAAGACAAGTTGGATGGTGGCGGCGGAAACGACATCCTCTTCGGAGAGGGTGGCGACGACGATCTCAGCGGCGGACGTGGCAGCGATATGATGGTCGGTGGCGACGGAAATGATAAGCTCCGCGGCGGCAGCGACACCGGCACAGACGCCGAGTTCGACGGGCGTGACATTCTCATCGGCGGTCGCGGCGAAGACGATCTCAAGGCCGACAAGGGAGATGACATTCTAATTGGCGGATTCACATCCTTTGACACCCAGGAACAGGCTCTTCTGCTGATCGCCCGCGAATGGACCTCCAATAGAACTTATGCTACGAGGATCACAAATCTGCGTGTTAGTACAGGGGAAGTCCTCAATGGCAGGGGAATTCGACTCTCATCCAGTGGAAGCGCCAAAACTGTCTTCGATGATGATACGCAGGATAAGCTCAACGGTGGTTCCGGCAACGACTGGTTCTTCGCTGATCTCGGAAGCAGTGATAAGAAGCGTGATACGTTAAATGGCCAGAAAGGCGATGAATTCATCGATTGGGTTGTAAATTAGCTTTCCCAGGGCAAGACAATAAACGGAGCAAGTCTCGGTTCGTCAAATTCTGTAAGTTGTCCAGTTGACTCTGTCGCCCGAACATTCGTGTCGAAATGCGGGTGGCCTGTGGGAAGTTGCCGAAGGCTAGCGGGCCATGTTTGCGGCTGCTAGCCAGAGCTGTTGTTGACTCACTTTACTTCCAATTGACGGTTGCGTTCGATACACTCCTGTCATGGAAGTCATCACATTGCAATCAGGAAGTGCCGGCAACTGCGTGTTCGTACGAAGTGGTGAAACGTGTTTACTCTTTGACGCAGGTATCAGCGGAAGCAAATTGGTTCGCTGCGAATCGAGCCCTTGCGAACGCCTCACGATGCCATCGAGGGCGTATGCTTTGTAATTGAAGATATCGAGTCTGGACAGCGGTTCGGTTTATTCACTGACCTGGGTCATGTCTTTAGCGGGCTTCAAAAAGTGATCGGCACTCTGGATGCGGTACTGTTCGAAAGCAACTACGACGACGCGACAAGCCAACCCTGCAACTTAATTAGCGATGATGCTGTCGCAGCTTAAGATGATCGCTCGGTCGTGGTTAATGCTCTGCCCATCGACGCTCGGCAGACTCTGCGGACGAGGCAGAGATTACTTCTTGCAGTTACAACCAGCGGATTTTGCCGACGGCAAGGGCATAAGCGTGCTTTGTCCATAAGCGGGAGGCATTCCTCCCGCATCCGAATAAACAGGAGCGCTGCTTCCCCAATTCGTCACGCCAGGGTAAGTAGAAGTGGGTGTGATGCCGAAGTGGCACATGCCCAAATGGTCGCATTTCCACTGCTCAATACTGCGGGCGCAGCTACAGCCACAGCAAGCTGCGATCGCCAACATGAACCCACCTAATTTCGCGTATCTCATAGGACACTCACTGATTCTTCCTTATCAGATAATGATCAAGATATGGAAATATGAAGCCTTCCTGATGGTAGATCGCCAAATTGGTCAGATTCGCAAACGTAAAAATCAATGGTTGATGTTACTGTCATCTCAACCGTCATTTTCGAGCGCGACAGAACTGCAAAGTGTCAGACTTCGAACTTACATAGGCCTCCTAAAGCGGAAAAATTCGAGCTGAGTACGAGTACGATTTTCCTGGCGCATTTACCAAGGTAACCGGCCGGCTCAAATGCGTGCCTTCGTGAATCCGAATGAATACGGAATTACTGGACGGATCGCTATTGGTCCGCGATCCGGTTTAACAACCCGGTCACTTTTGTTTTTGGAAATCAACCGGTTGCGAAATCGAATGATAGACCAACGCAATGCGGCATTGTCCTAGGATTGATAAAACGCAGCTTTCGAGGTGGTGGATTACCGCCCGGCGAGCGGAATGGATGGCGTGGTTGGGGGTTGGGTTTTGAATGGTCGCTCAGCCACGCTTCATCTCGAGTCCGGTGAGTGTTCCAGTGCTAGTGCCGAATTGGTCGGTTTCCAGGCCGAGGCGTTGGAGCATGCTGACGAAGAGATTGCAAAGCGGCGGCGGGTTGTTGGGATCGAACGGTAGGTGCTGGCCATGTTGGAAGCCGCCACCGGCGAGCAGGACTGGAAGGTTGCGAGTGGAGTGGCTGCTCCCATCTCCTAGATTGCTGCCGAGGAAGACGGTGGTGCGATCAAGGAGTGAGTAGCCATCTTCCTGGGATATCTTGAGCTTCCCAAGCAGACTACTGATAGTCTTCATGGTCTCGATCTCCACGATTTTCAGTTGTTCGAGTTTAGAGGGATCTTTGCCATGATGGGATAGATCGTGATGCCCTAGGCTGACACCTGAAATCGGCGGCGCGTTAGTCGAACCTGCGAGCATGATGGTGATGAGGCGAGTCGAATCTGTCTGAAGCGCGAGATGGGTGAGGTCAAAGAGCAGGTTTGTGCGCCCGATGAGGTCGGCGGTATTGGCAATGTCTTTTGGCGGCGGCACTGTGACCTTGGGCTTTGGCGTTCGTGCCCAGCTTTGATCATTGACCATCCGCATTTCAAGCTCGCGGACACTGGCTAGGTATTCATCGAGCTTATCGCGATCTTCGCTGCCGAGATTTGAGCGCAGAGTCTGGGCCTGCGCCGAGACGTCATCGAGGATGCTACGGCCATCTTCGAGCCGGCGCATCTGGTCCTGCACCTCGACGGTTTCGCCTTCGAGGAACAACTGCGAGAAGACCTTTGAGGGTGAATTATCTGCTGGAATGAGCGCTCCCGTGCGCGTCCACGAGAGGCCGCCAGCGCCTTCACCGCTGAGCACCAGGCTGCGGAAACGTGTCTGCGTGCCTAGCTGCTCGGCGGCGAGCTGATCGAGCGAGATGGCATTGCGAAAACCCGGCCTGCCTGCGCCTGGAACACCGGTAAGAAAACTCGCCGATGCCTGATGCGCAAAGCTGGAGCCCATCCCTGCGTGTTCCAGCCCAGAGATTACCGTCATGTCATCGCGGTATTCTTTGAGCATCTCCAGATAGGGCGAGAGTGCGTAATCTTTACCGGTCTCTTTCGGAAAGAAATGGTCAGGGTGCAGCCCGAGAGGTGTGCAGATGCAGACCATTCGCCGTGGCGGTTGCTTGGCTCCTGCGGCCGGTCGCTGCGGGTCCACTGCGAGGCCTTCGAGCCAGGGCAGAGCAAGCGAGATGCCTGCGGAGCGGAGAAAAGTGCGGCGTGGAAGAGTCATCATGGCCTCAGCGTATTACTTGGTCTGAAATAAAGTGCTCTGGACGATCTCGTGGACCAAAGAACGGAAGCCGTGGCCTTGTTCACTCACGCGTTGAACGATCGCGTCAATCTGTGGACGATCGAGCGGAGTCGCTGCGGCTCCGGTGGCATAAGCGAGGAGCTGTTCGGTGAGATTGCGGGTCAGTTGATCTTTATCCTCAAGAATGAGCTTCTTGTAGTCGTCGATGTTTTGAAACCGACGGCCATCGGGCAGGACATCTGCCGGATCGACAGCGGGACCGGGACGAACTCGGCGTCCCTGGCTGTCGCGCTCGCCTTGGTTCGCTAGGCTGCGGTAGTTCTCACGCCAGCCACCAATAACATCAAAGCTCTCCAGGGCGAAGCCGGGAGGGTCAATCTCGCTGTGGCAACTGGCGCAGCTCTCGACTTGGCGATGTTTGGCCAATTGCTCGCGGATGGTCGTGGCACCTCGGATGTCGGGCTCGATGGCAGCGATGTCCGGTGGTGGCGTCGCAGGCGGTGTGCCGAGAATGCGTTCCAGCACCCAAGCACCGCGGCTCACGGGTGAGGTAGTGGTACCATTCGCAGTGACCTTCAACACACTGCCCATCGTGAGCACACCGCCACGATGACTATCCGCGCCTAGCGCCACACGCCGCATCTCGGTACCCTGAACGCCCTGGATGCCGTAATGCCGTGCCAGCCGTTCATTGAGAAAGGTGAAGTCGGATGAGACGAACTGCGTCAGCGGCAGGTCCTGCTCCAGCACTTCATCGAAGAACAATGAGGTCTCCTTCAGCATCGCGATTTTGAGGCTGTCGTCATACTCTGGATAGAGTGTGCTATCCGGCTGCGTGGCATCGATGGCGCGTAGGCTCAGCCATTGGCCAGTGAACTGTGTATTGAAGGCCTTTGCTTTAGGGTCTTTTAAAAGTCGCTCCACTTGCTGACGCAGCACCTCGGGCTCATTCAGCTTATTTTCACCAGCCAACTGATACAGCGCCGCATCCGGTATGGAACTCCAGAGAAAGTAAGATAGCCGACTGGCGAGTGCGAAGTCATCGAGGCGAGGCAATGCGCCTTTCTCCTGGAGGAAAAGAAAGCTAGGTGACACGAGCATCGCCTTTAACCCGACACGCACCGCCTGCTCAAACGTGTAACCACTATCCAAGCGTGTCTTCACACGATTTAGGAAGGGCTGCAGCTCTGCATCGGTGACCGGACGCCGAAAGGCCCGACCTGCAAATCCACGCAAGATGTGTTCCGCATCGACCAGCGGTTGATCGGAGACGACCTCACGCCAGTCTGGGTTTTTCGCCGTGGGCATCTTTTCCTGCTTCAGCTCGCCTAAGAGGACCTTGTGACTCGGCGGCGGCCAGGACTCCAGCAAGGGACCCTCAGCATCCACCCATTGCACCACCAAACCTGGCCCAGTGTATTTATCCGCGCCAATTTTCTCCACCGTGGGCGGTAGGGCAGGCAGATCATCAGCGATGATGCGAATGCGATTCTCAGGCTCCAACTGCTCGGTAAACTCGATGACCGTGGGCTTATCCGCCGGCACAGCATAGTAGTCGAGGATGCGCTCTTCCGTGACTTCCTTCAGCGTGCCTGCCGTGACATGGAAGTTCACCGGCTTCCCCTGACTCTGGTAGGCATAGGCGGAGATTCGAAAGCGATACTTACCACGGAAAGGGCTGCGGAAGTTCCACATCGTCACGCGGATGTTCGCTGACTCCCAAGAGGCAAAGATCGCCACTCCATCATCGATGTGGCGATAGACACTGCCGGTGGCACTCACGGAGCTCTCTTGTTTAATGTCGAAGCGTTTTTTGATCTGCCAAGGCTCCGATTCGTTCGCAATGGCCTCATCCAGCACGCGATCAGCGGCATCCAGGTAGCTGCGCATCAGGTAGGGGGAAGTGTGCAGAGCTTCTGAGCTATTGTCGAAGCCGCTGATCGAAGTGTCATGCGGTAGCAAATCCGCTAGATCCACCTCGACACCGAGTAAATCACGCACCGTGTTCGCATACTCCGCTCGGTTCAGCCGCCGCATCACCCCTCGCCCGTGCGTCGCACGATGCTCCGCTTCAGCCTTCGCCGCACTCTGGCTGATCCAACCAATCACTGCCTCCACCTGATCACTAGGCGGCCGCGGTTTGTCTTCGGGAGGCATCTGTCCCGATTGAAGTTGATCCAGCACCGTCAGCCAATGCATGCGTGCTTGCTTGTCCGCAAAATCTCCCACCAGAGTTTTCAAATCTAAATCGCCCTTCGGTTTCGCGCCAGAGTGGCATTGCTCACAGTGCTGCCGAAAGAAGTCACGATGCCCAGCCAGTGCTTCATCTGCACTCAAACGCGAGCTTAAGAACACGCCCATAAGGAAAACCGTGTAGACAATAGCTTTAATGGAGATTGGTCGGTTCATCATGGCTACTGAGGCTCAACCAGCCTTGTGTCTTGCGGTTTCAACCAGTGTTGGCGAACCGCTGCGGTTCGCCGTTGTTCAACATATTGACGATACGAAGGGCGAGGAGTTGGGAGGCAAGCTTAACTGGACTGCGCCAGGGCTTCATAGATTTTGACATGGCGGCGACTTTAGAACAACTGACTTTTTCTTTTTTTCGGTCGGGATCGATTCGTTCGATTGCGGGTGTATTCATCCAAAGGGCGGTTCTCGTGATCGTCTTGAGGTGCGTCGTGAATCGGCAGAAACAGATGCCCTTTGTCGTCCTTCAATTCCTGAAAACTATACTTGAGGTAGAATCTTGTGTTCTGGTCAAGAACTTCCGCCTTCTAGAAAAGACGCTCGTCACGGCCTAGTATTAGCATCGACGAGCAATGCACCCCCTGCAAGGACTGCCAAGATCGACAGGAGGTTTGTGCCTTCACGTTTACAGTTTGGGAATGGAGTTTAGCCTATCGCCTCACGCCTAGACCTGGGACCCAGCTTCACGCCCACATTGCTTTCCGAGATTCCCAACACGTCAGCCATCTCGCGATCCCCTGGTGTGTGGAAAAACGTCACGCCATCAACCATCACGACGAGCTTCCAGGACGACGTGTTCTGCCAGGGTGTCACCATCGGTCATCGATTGGTAAAGCCGTCACATACTTTCGTGGCGTCTCTCCAACACACTGGACAGCTAGTGGTCCGAGAACTAATTGATATCACTTGAAAGAATCGTTAAACCGCGTGCCCAACGGGCCGCGAGCCTCGCGCGGGGCGTTGCCCACGCGGTTTA
>JAYVSE010000018.1:0-63883 GCA_043775635.1 Planctomycetaceae bacterium
GACTTGGAGACCGGATGCGCGTGCGTCCCCGAGGTCGGTCGAATGTACGGTGGCAAGGGGGACAGCGAAGCTTTGTTGTGCGAGCGAATCGTCAAGCAGCTGCCTTTCGGGTCCATTGTGATGGCCGATGCAGGATTGGGGATCTTCCGTGTTGGCTACCGCAGCATCCAACATGGTCACGACATTTTATTTCGATTGACGGCGAGTCGGTTCGCATCGATGACCAAACAGGCTCAACTCGTCAGCAAGCGTTTCAAGAGCCGAACGTGGAAATTAGCGTGGAAACCGAGTAAAAAAGATCTCAAAGGTTGCAGCGGAGCCAATGGCGAAACGACGCTCAATGTGTTGATCCATGAGATTGAAATCAACGATGGCGATTTTCTTTACCTGGTGACAACACTGACCGACGATGCTCAAGGGTGTGCGGATCGATATGCTTTTCGGTATGACGTTGAAACGGACATCAAGTGCATCAAGGTTGCCATGAATACTGAGAACATCAGCGCCAAGAGTGAGGCGATGGTGATGAAAGAACTATATACGTCGCTGACAGCTTACAACTTGGTTGTTCAGTTTCGTCGTCAAGCGGCTGACGTCTCTGGCGTGCCGCCACGTCGTCTGAGCTTTCAAGGAGTATGGAATACCTACGAAAGTTTTCTATCCACCTTCTTGGCAACAGAAGAGATTGAAGTGTGCATTGATCGCTTCGAGGAAGCATTGAAATATGCATCGCGAGCGAAGATCCCAAACCGTCCAGGTCGCAACTATAAACGCGCCGCCCACCCGCGCCGCCCACCCGCGCCGCCCCAAGACAACGAAGTCGCAGAAGGCACAACGAACGAAGCCAACCGTCAACTCCAATCCTGAACAAATCCCGCCAGATCCACCAAAGTGAGTGCCATTGGGCGCTAGCCTCGGGCCTTACAAGGCTCTAACGGACGCGATACCTGCGGCTAGCGGGCTGTTGGTATCGTGGATTTCCATCGTTTTAGTGAGCCGATGGCGCTAGCGGGCCGTTGATTTAGTTGTGTTTTGAATTTTAGCGTGCAAATCATAACCCGGATGCGTAAGCGAGGGATCGCAGTGATCCCTCGCTTACGCATTCGGGTTACTAAATCAACAGCCCGCTAGCCACGGGCCGTCAACGGTATGCGTCCTGCCGTATGGCCCGACGCTAGCGCGTTCGGCTCACTAAATCAATACCCCGCTATCGCAGGCACGCTCCGTGTGCAGTTTGCAAATACTGGCGATTCCCTGGCGGACGGCACTTGGAAAGTGCCTGCTACCAATCGGCTGCGGTTTTTCCGCAACACCAAAAAACAAAAACTGGAACTCAAATAGCGCTAATCGATGCAATGACAATGCGACTTAGTTACATTAGTGGTCCCACCTGACTCCAACGACCTGAGCACATCCAAATTTAAGGCGGTTCAATGCTCCCCTTGCTTCGATTTTGTCTCGCAATCTGCTCGTTTTCGTTGCTTTTGACGAATTCATCTACCTGCCGTTGCTTGAATGCCCAAGAGTCAACTCCGGCTTCCGTCGAGGAAATTCTGAAGCCAAAGCCGCGCTCGGCGCGCCCCGAATTGGCCCCCAGCAAGCTTCCGCTGAAGTTCATCAAAGGCGAGCGTATCGCCTTGATTGGGAATTCGACGGCGGAACGGATGAATTTATTTGGGAATTTTGAAACTCGTCTCCACTTACGCTTTCCGGACTTGCAATTGGTCGTTCGCAACTTTGCCAGGCCCACGGACGAAGTGTCGAAAAGGCAACGCGCCAGCGACTACACAAAGCTAGACGATCCGCTTGCCGCGTTCGGCGCCGACACCTACCTCTGCTTTTTGGGATTCAATGAATCTTTCGAAGGCCCGTCAGGAATCGACTCCTACCAACAAAACTACGAGCAATTCCTTGATGAGTACACAAAAAAATACCCGCGCGACGACGCGGGGACCGCTCCCAGGTTTGTGCTCATCTCCCCGCTCGCGTTCGAACCGACGGGAAATCCGCTGCTGCCTTCCGGTGAAACCGAAAATGGCAATTTGGAACTATACACAGCGGCGACGAAGGCAATTGCCGAAAAACGCGGCATCGCTTTCGTCGATATTTTCCAACCCAGTCGCGAGCAATTCTCCGCGACCGCTGGACTGCAGTTCACCATCAACGGATGCCACGTCAACGAAGCGGGCGATGCGGCGGTCGCTGAGATCCTCGAAAAGACGCTATTCGGCCAAGCCGCTTCGATCAATCCGGCGCGGCCAGCCTACGAAAAATTGCGCAAAGCGATCAACGACAAGTCTTGGGTGCATCAGCAAGACTATCGGATGCTCAACGGTTGGTATGTCTATGGCGGACGGCGAACGTGGGACACCGAAACATTCCCGCGTGAGTACGCAAAAATTCGCAATATGGCATCGGTCCGAGATCAATACGTGTGGGATTTGGCCGCCGGTAAACCGGGCACAGACGAACCCAATGACTCGGCCACGGGAAGCCTGATGACGCCGGAAACACGTTTTGGTAATCCGTCACAAAAATACAGCGAGAATGCGGAGGGTGGACCTACCATTGCGTCGCCCGAGGACTTGATCAAAGCCTGCACGGTTCCCGATGGATTTGAGATGCGTCTGTTTGCCGATGAAAAACGCTTCCCAGAAATTGCCAAACCGGTGCAGATGACGTTCGATAACAAAGGGCGGCTTTGGCTGTCAACGATGCCAAGCTACCCGCAATGGAAGCCGGGTGACCTGAAACCAAACGACAAGTTGGTCATTCTCGAAGACACCGATTCCGACGGCAGCGCCGACAAGAGCACTGTGTTCTATGACAAGCTGCATTGCCCGACCGGTTTTGAGTTCTTCGATGGCGGAGTCTTGGTGGTCGATCAACCACGATTGATATGGCTCAAAGACACCGATGGCGATGACAAGGCCGACCAAATCGTACATGTGCTCGATGGTTGGGCGACGGAAGATACACACCACACGATCGGTGCGTTCGAATCGAATCCAGCCGGTTTGCTTCACATGTTGGAAGGTGTCGCGATGAGCACTTCGGTTGAAACTCCCTGGGGCCCATTCCGAAATTTTGGTTCATCCGGAGCTTATATTCTTGATCCGCGAACCTGGAAGCTACGCCACTTCAACACGCCAGGTTATGGCAATCCTTGGTGCTATTTGTTCAATGAATGGGGTCAGGGGTTCTGTGGTGATGGTACGGGCGCGAATCAACATTGGGACACGCCGTTGTCGGGAGCTCAGTTCTCTGGACGCAAAGGGCTTAATGCTGTCTTTGATACCGAAGGCATGCGGCCTGTTGTGGGGAGTGATTTTTTGGTGAGCCGCCAATTTCCAGACGACGTTCAAGGTCAATTCACCTATGCATGCGTGATCAACATGAACGGCCTGCCGCGATGGACATTTTCAGATTCCGGTGGTGGTTACCGAGGCGAACGCGTTCGCCATGACCCCAAGGATCCCAAGACTGCGTTTGATCTGCTGAGTTGTACCGACAAGCACTTCCGACCCGTTGACCCGCAAATCGGTCCGGATGGCGCGCTGTGGTTTGGCGACTGGGCGAATCCATTGATTGGGCACATGCAATATAGCCAACGCGACCCCAATCGCGACCATGTTCATGGCCGTGTCTACCGCTTGGTCTATCGCGACAAGCCGTTGCTCCAACCGGTAACTCAGTTCGGAAAGAGCATTCAAGAATTGCTTGCTCAACTGAACGAATATGAATGGCGAACACGCTGCCGTGCGCGACGAGAACTTCAAAGCCGCAACTCGGCCGAAGTCCTTGCCGCTGCCAAGGCATGGCTTGCTGAACTCGATTCAAAGACGAAAGATTTCGACCGACTTCGTTGTGAAGTTTTGTGGCTACAACAGCACTTCCATGCAGTCGATGCTGGATTGTTACGGCAAGCGTTGACCGCCGAATCGTTCAACGCTCGCGCTGCCGCAACGCGAACGTTAGCCGATGAGCGCGAACGCATCGAAGGTGCTTTCGAACTGCTCACAGCGCAAGCGATTGACTCGCATCCTCGCGTTCGTACTGAAGCCGTGCGTGGCCTCAGCTCTTATGCAACTCCTGAAGCGGCCGCGGCCGAACTTGCTGCACTCGCGAAGGATCCTGCTGACTATTTCGTCAAGTACACCACTGAGGCAGCCCTGGGTGCGAATCAAGCAAGCTGGCAGACAAAGCATATCACCGGCGAACTGGCTGGCGGTAACGCGGAGATCAAGCAACTGCTTGACTCGTTAATCGCAATCGACAAAAAGGGCGCAGCCGCTGTGCCTTACTTGCAAATCTTGCTTGGTAAGGGCGAACACGCTGCAGAGGAGAAGAACAAGGCAATGCAAGCGCTCGCCGATTTAACGGTTGGTAGCGCTGATAATGGCAAAGCAGTCTTCCGCCGTAACTGCATCGCTTGCCACCGTGTGTACAACGAAGGGGCGGCGTTTGGACCTGACATGCTAAAGGTTGGCACTCGCTTGACTCTTTTCAAGCTTGTTGAGTCGATCATCAATCCGAATGCAGAAATCGATGAAAAGTATCTATCAACGTCGATTCTTACCAGTGATGGGCGCGTGACGACCGGTCTGCTCGTAAGTCAATCAGCCGAATCGATCGTGATCTTTGACGGCAAGCAACAGAAAACCATTCCTGTTGACGAAGTCGAAAGTCAACAAAAGCTAAAACAAAGCAGCATGCCCGAAGGTCTGGCAGGAACAATTGCTCCTGCTGAGTTTTTAGATTTGATTGCGTTTCTCGCTTCGCTGAAGTGATCCACGCGACCATTCGTTAGCGTCGAGCGGCAAATAAGTGTCGCCTTTCGCTCCGCGAAAGAGCGTTCTTCCGTTCTTTCGCGGAGCGAAAGACGACAATAAAAGACCGCTCGATGCTTAATAACCAACAGGGAAGGCGTAAACCATCGTGTCAACGACTGAAGTTGCGATTAATTTGCCGAAAGGGCCTCGAGGGAAATGGAGCCCAACGCTGAAGATCATCAGAGATCCTCGGCGAGCTTTTGAAGAATGGATCGCACGTTATGGCGACCCGTTTTTTATTCATGCTTTAAACGGTCCCATTGTCGTTACCGGTCGAGCCGACTTAATCAAATTGGTTTTTGGCGGCGACCCAGATCAATTCTCGCCGTTTGCGACACAAACGATCGGCCCGATGATCGGTTTTGGTTCGATGTTGATGCTGGAAGGTGCCGAGCACAAACGTGAACGGCGATTGATGATGCCGATGTTTCACGGCGATCGGATGAAGGCGTATGCGGCGACGATGCAAGAAGTGGCGTTGGAACAGCTACAGGCAATTCAGACGGCTGACTCGTTTTTGACACTGGACCTGATGACCAACGTATCGCTGGAGGTCATTGTAAAAGCGATTTTTGGTGGTCGCGATCGAGCTCGCGGGATCCGCATGTTTGACGCGGGTCGTGATGTCGTCAAGCGTGCCAGCCCCTTGCTGTTTTTTACAAATCGGACGCACGTTTCATTTTTCGGCTTAAGCCCTTGGGATCGATATACAAAAGCCAAAGCCGAGTTGTCACGAGCGATCGACGACGAATTGGACGATCGCAAACGTTCACGTGATGCGGGCGAGGACATCCTATCACTCTTGGCGAACGCCACCTACGAAGACGGCAGTTCGATCACTCGGCAACATATCCAAGACGAGTTGCAAACATTTCTCTTCGCTGGACACGAAACATCAGCGTTGGCGATGACCTGGGCGATGTACCACTTGCATACACATCCAGAAACGCTGGCGAGACTTCGACAAGAGTTGAAGGCTGTTCCCGATGACGACGCAGAGCAATTGGCGCAGGTGCCGTATCTGAAAGCGGTCGTGCAAGAAACACTGCGGATGAACCCGATCGTGACGGAAGTGATCCGAGTCTTAAAACAACCGCTGACACTCGGCGCCTATCAAATACCTGCCGGTTATGGGGTCGCACCGGCGGCGGCCATTGCGCACTACAACGCAGAAACCTACCCGGAGCCCGATCGATTCCGTCCCGAACGATTCCTTGAGCGATCATTCTCGCCGTTCGAATACATGCCGTTTGGTGGAGGCAGTCGCCGTTGTATTGGAGCCGCTTTTGCCGGTTTCGAAATGGCGATCGTTTTGGGCACGATATTGAAACGTTTTGAATTTCAACTATTGGAAACCGAGCCTGTCGTTCCAGTCAGAAGAAACGTCACCCTTGGTCCTTCGACGGGCGTTCGCATGAAATGTCTAGGAGTCGTCGTTTAGCGGCCAAGTGTGGCCGAGTCGCTCCGCGGCTCGGCGTGCGGCTCGGCATCGAGTTGCGGAGCAACTCGACCACAAAGATTCTGACATTTAAGACAGTCTAACTGCTCGTATCCATTTTCGAGTGAAACGGACAGACGTTCAGTTTTGTTTGATGCGGTTCAAAACGTTCACTGCCAGGATCATGCTCTTGAAAATAGTCCTTTCGCCAGCCGCATCTGACGGCCTCCGGGTCGCCTGCCGCAACTCGAGCCTGAAACGCATCTCGCTCCTTGCTCCAGTGGCAATACAAATCGGCTCGCCCCGCTCAAAGCGAACGATTTGGCCAACGCGAGTCAATTTCCAGTTCATCGTAAAACTCGCTGCCGTCCAGTCGGTCTCAACCATTCCCCTTCTGGCGTTCGCAGCAGGTAGGGAATATGAAATGTGATCGTCACATGTGTGGGAAGATGGTCAACCAATTTACAACCTTAGTAGGGTAACGAATACCAATCTATCCATCTGTACTCGGACGCATAGATTGTGCGTTGAACTGAGACGCTTGGCTTTCGGGGATTGGCTGCGAGCTTATGCGGATTGTTTGCCTCGCGGTCTCTTCAGACTGCAGTTTATGGCAGACGGTCGCTGTTTTGCAACTCGTTGGCTTCAGAATTTCGACGGCTACCGACGCCCGTGGATGCCGGTCGTGAGGGTCTGCGAATCGTGAGCTCGCATAGAAGTAGCCGCGCGGCCCGGTGCACTTGATGGCGGCGGTGATCACGACAGCTTGAACTGTCAGTCACATTCAATCACCCGCCAAGACCTCAGAGGACTCGTAACATGAAAATTCTCGCTCTCGATCTCGGTAAATTCAATACCATGCACTGCTTCTTCGACACAAAAACTCGCAAACACCAGTTCCTTAACGCGACCACCGATCGTAATTACCTCACCACCGTCTTCAAAAAGCACAAAACTGATCTCATCGTCATGGAAGCCTGCGGACCGTCCGGCTGGATCAACGATCTCGCGCAAAGCCTGGGCCACAAGGCGCTCGTCTGCTCCACCAACGAAGACGCCTGGAAATGGAGCAACGTCAAACGCAAGATTGACAAGGACGACGCTCTCAAGCTCGCACGCATGGCCGCCATGAAGGAGCTCAAGGCGGTCCATATGCCATTGGCAAGAAGGATCCTCGCATCAATCGGCTGCGAACATATCTGTGGCAAACAAAAGACTCGCAAGAAGAAAGCCGCGATCGCGCTTGCTCGCAACGGCGCTGTAACCATGAAGCGAACCGCACCCGGCCACAACAAGCAGTGTGGTTGCGACGAAGTATCGCATTTGCGAATTGGTTTTGTGCATCACTTCAGCCGAAGATCGCTCGCCGTAACCGGGCACGCGCCAGTACGGCGTCCATCTCAAAAACGCCGGATCGCGTGCTCCGGTTCACGTAGTTGTTCTGTCAATTTTGTCAACCGCGTTACCTCATACCCGTTTGTGCAAGGTGGCGAATTTCATCTATGGTGGTTCCGGTCGGCAGCACACCCAGCCAACCGCGGGCAGTGATGTAGCGGAAGGTGTCGCCGTGACCTCCCGACAGTCGCCTCGAATCGGCTTTTCGGTACAGGCGTCGGCAAACTGACGTTTGTCGGCCCATTTCACGGTTGGGAGAAATCATAGGACTGATGAATCGCGTAACCATCAATCCCCCATGAATCGAGGTAGGGCAATATCAGGACTCTCCAGCTATGGGACGGACTGCCGTTTGCACCGTTGACGTGAGCGGGTGGCAGCGCACCGTTGGCGTAATCGTATTTCCTCAGAGCGAAAAAAAGCTTGTAGAGATTGGCGTGACACAGTGATTCGTTGGCGGCATGTCGTGCCTGCGCGATAAAAATCGTCCAACCGGCTAGAATGTACAATAGATGAAACAAAGGAGCCAATCATGACAAAAGTAGCGATAGCCGAAGAAATTGCTGAACGAATCCGAAGCAGCGATGGGCCAATTGAGTTGGTCGATTCGCAGGGACGGACGATTGGCGTCGTCCGCCGTCCGCCGACCGAGGCAGAAATTGAACGAGCACGAAGCCGAGCGAGCCAAGACGGAAAACGACTTTCGTGGGCTCAATTGGCTGCGAAAGTTAGGGATGGTGTTGTCGAGTGATTTACGATGTTGAATTTTCGCTGGATGCCGCCGCAGAGCTTCTACGAATCGCGGAAGTGATTGGCTCAGCGGTGTTGGTTTTGCAAGCAGCGGAAGGTCAATTGGCACCGGCTCCGATCTGACGATTCTTCCTGCGGCTCGAAGCTTTTTGGGGTTTTTGTAATCACTAACCTGTTATAAAACTTTACACATACGTTCAGTTCGGATTTTTATCAGGACCATTTGAGGCGGCAGTTAGGTTTTATTGATGCCCATCCGGCGAATGCATCGCCGCGATTGGCGATTGTGTTGAATCGCGAGGAGGTATTGCCCCGATTCATTGTCGGAACGTTTGCAAGAGCACATCGAGTCACGGCGGCGTCATGTGAGTGAAAGCGTGCTGGGGGATGCGTTTACGATTGCATTACAAAAGTCGTCGTGCTTGAATTGACTTGGTCAGCCCATTTTGAAAAAGTGATTTGCACTGTTGATTGGGGCGCCCCCAGTAAAGTCGAACTAGGCTGTATTTAAAAAGCGGGCTGGTAGGTGATAACCGAAAAAGCCGCGTTGCTTTATTAGGTTCGCAACTTCCGTCGGCACCATGGTTTCCCAAGATGAATCGCCCGCTTCGATTCTATGCAGTACGTCGCGGGAGAAGATCGGTAGATACTCTTCCTTAAAATTATTCAACTGCTCGATGCAACCTCGTTCAACGAGGTACTCGTAGAGCTTACGGAGATTGGGAGCAACCTCCAAATTTTGCACGGCAGTCAGGTCACCTGTTGCGACATCCAACAACGGATAAATGTAAAGCTTCAAGTCGTTCTTAAATAACCGCCCGAACGATTCCAAGACTCCGCCTTCCAACTGGGCGTAGTATTTTTCGTTGAGCAACTCGCGAAGGCTGGCGACACCCATCGCAATGCCAATTTGCGCCTTTGTATATCGAGCCAAATAAGCGGCCAAGCGATAATATTCAAAGTAATCAGAGATCAAAACAGTTTTTCCGGTGGCTGCCAACAGATCGACGCGGGCCAGAAAATCTTGATAGTCGACTTGTCCGCTTTGCAGCAGATTGCTCATCGTAATCTCCATAAGTTGCACGATTTTATCGGCTTCGATTCCCGGTTCACTGGCAAATTTTTCATGAGCCGCCTGAAGCATATCGAGGTTGACATGGGTCACCGGGCGGAAGCTACCTCGTTCGACCAAAATCGGTTTCTTGTAAAGAACTTCAGCGGGCTGGAGCACAGTGCCGTCGGCGGCAAACATGGCGGCGTCGCTGAGCCCTAGTTGAACGAGTTTCATGCTCATGACGCGATTGTCGATCTGTGGAAAAGCATTCCCTGAGAATTCAATCATATCGATTTCGATACGGTTAATACTCAGTCCATTGAGCAGCGATTCGAGAAACCAATCCGAGTTTTGCAGAAGGTAACAAGCGGCATACAGCAGATTGACTCCGACCACTCCCAGCGCTTCTTGTTGCAAGGCGTTGTCCGCATCGAGCATCCGTACGTGGATGATCACTTGGCTCGATGCGGCGCGAGGGTTGGCTTGAAACTTGACTCCCATCCAGCCATGGCAATCGTTGGTTCCCTTGAAGTTTCTTGCTGAAACAGTATCCGCAAACGCAAAAAAGGCTGTCGTGTCACCACGTACATTTGCCAACTGACTAAGCAGGCTTTCGTATTCACAGTCCAGCATACTTTGCAAACGTGGTCGGCAAACGTAACGCTCACAAGTTCCATAATACGTATCGCTGACGGTCATGTCATATGCAGAAATACTTTTGGCGATTGTGCCTGCTGCGCCACCGACACGGAAGAACCACCGCACGACTTCTTGACCCGCGCCGATTTCGGCGAAGGTGCCATAGCGCTGCAAGTCAAGGTTAACGCGAAGCGTTTTCTGTCGCGTGTCGATCGTTTCCGGCTTTGAGTCGGCTGTAATGGTACTCACGGAAGTCCTTTTGGATGGGGACAGTTTCTTATCAATCTTGCTACTTCGACTGTCCCAAATCGCCCCCAATGGCCTTGTGCCCAATGGCGTGGACTTAAGTAGCGGAACGGCGCGAGCCGTCCGGTGCCAGTTCGCAAAACCACGCGAAACACCGGGCGGCTTGCGCCGCTCCGCTAACAAAATGCTTCGTATTTGGGACAGTCGAACTACGGTGTCGTTTGGTTCTCGAGCGCCACCTGAGCCGCTCGCAGGGAATGCTCTAGATTTATGATTCTTTCTCCAGCCCGCAGTCGCACACGAAGCTCATCATGGTCAAACGGTTTGCTAACGAAGTCATCGGCTCCTGACTGCATACCTTCGACGAGGTCGTCCTTGCGTGACTTTCCTGTCAGCAGAATGGTGTAGACGTATCCAGGCTTCGTACTGGCGCGAATCCGCCGAATTAAATCGGGGCCGTCTAATTCAGGCATCATCCAGTCACAAATAACCATGGAGAACTCTTCGTCTTGAAGCATTTGCCAGGCCTCGGCTCCGTTTTTTGCCACGGCGACCTCGTAATCCCATTTCTGCAAATAACTTTGCAGTAAGCGACGGGAAACCAAGTCATCGTCTGCGATCAAGACTCTCATTTGCAAATACATCGAGGTTCGAGGAGCGAAGGGTCAGGACGCCTGCGGTGGACTGACCACCACAGGCTGTTAGGCATTAGTTTACAGTAGACTTGACTTGAAAAGTCGTGCCATCGAGGCTGCCGTCGATTAAGATTAGGAAGGAAATCCACCGCGAAAGGTTTCGAATGAACCACAATGAGTCTGCATCAGAGAATTTGGCCACTGCCAAGCCGACACTTCGAGAGCGAGTCCTGCTTTCCGTCGTTCGCAAGGACCTGCTGGGGCGAATTGAATTTGCCAATGAAGCTTTCTGTGCATCAGTAGGGCGTTCAGCGAGCGAACTGATTGGCCAAACCGACTTTGACCTGTTTCCGACAAAGATTGCGAAGTTGTCGATGGAAATGGATCAGGCGGTGATCCAAAGCGGGCAGCCCGAACATATCGTTGAAGAGCGTCTGTCGTCCGATGGCAGGCAGATCTATGTCGAAGTATTAAGGCTCCCTCAAATCAACTCAGCAGGGAGCGTGGAGAGCGTTCAGGTGATCTCTTGGGACGTTAGTCAGCAGAAGCACAACGAAGCGGAGCTGCAACAATCGAAGTTCTTGATGGATACGCTGCTTGAGAACATTCCCGACGCCGTTTACTTCAAGGACAAGAAAAGCCACTTCATTCGCGTCAGCCGCGGTTTGGCACGATTGTTTCAACTTGCGGACCCAGCGGAGGCGATTGGTCGAGGGGATACTGATTTCTTCGGCATTGAGCACGCGCAAGCGGCGCTAAGCGATGAACGTCGTATTATGGAAACCGGCGAATCGATCATTGCTAAAGTGGAACGAGAAAACTGGGAAGGCCGAGAGGATACTTGGGCCTCATCGACCAAGATGCCGCTGCGTAGTCCATCGGGTGAGGTCATCGGTACTTTTGGAATCTCGCGAAACGTGACCGAACAGATGCGAGCTGAATTGGAGTTGGCACGCGAACGAGATTTGCTGAAGACGATTACCAATAACATTCCGGACCTCATTTATGTTAAAGATCGCGCCGGAAGGTTTATTACCTGTAATTCCGCATTGCTGAACTTGCTAGGACTGCGGTCAGTGGACGACATGGTCGGTAAAACGGATTACGATTTTTCGCCACCGGAAATGGCGTGCAACTACGTGGCTGATGATCAAATTGTGATGCGGTCTGGCAAGGCGCTGATTGATCAAGAGGAAACGTCTCAGCACACGGATGGAAGTCGCCTATGGTTGCTGACGACCAAAGTGCCGCTGACCGGTCCGGATGGTTCTGTGATCGGGATGGTGGGCATCGGGCGTGACATCACGACCCGCAAATTAGTCAGCGAAGAACTATTGGCCGCTAAAGAATCGGCTGACGCAGCGAACCGGGCCAAGAGCGAGTTTCTCGCTAACATGAGCCATGAAATTCGCACTCCGATGAATGGCATCATGGGAATGACCGAACTGCTCGCCGCGACCCAACTGACAGATGAGCAGCGAGAATTTTTGGGGCTGGTTCAACAATCGGCTGATTCGTTGCTGCGGTTGCTCAATGACATACTAGATTTCTCCAAGATCGAAGCTGGCAAATTGGAACTGGAAGAGATCAGCTTTAATCTGCGAGATTGTATTGGCAAAGCAGTTAAACTGCTGACGCTCAAAGCGGACGAAAAAGGGATTGAGCTGGCCGGGCGGATTGACCCTCGAATCCCCAACGAGCTGGTCGGCGATCCGGGTAGATTGCGACAGATCATTGTCAACTTTGTCGGTAACGCGATTAAGTTCACGCATTCAGGTGAAGTGGTCGTCGATGTTAACCCTGAGGACTTGACCGATGACAGGGCCGTGTTGCACGTCACCGTCCGCGACACGGGAATTGGCATTCCAAAAGATAAATTGCAAAAGATTTTCGAAGCTTTTTCGCAAGCCGATGCGTCCACAACACGACGTTATGGCGGTACTGGCTTGGGGCTGACTATCTCGTCGCGATTGGTCGAGATGATGGGTGGCCGTGTCTGGGTGGAAAGCGAAGTCGGGATTGGTACAACATTTCACTTTTTGATTCAGTTCAGAGTTTCTGCAGACCAAACTTTACGACAACCTGCGGAGTTGTCGAAGCTGTCTGGAACGCGAGTGTTGGTCGTTGACGACAACCCAACCAACCGGCGTATTCTTCAAGAGATTTTGACGTTGTGGAACTTACAGCCCGTCTTAGCTCACGATGGTTTCGTGGCTTTGGAAACTGTCCGTCAGTCGTGCCGAGACAATGCACCGTTCGGTCTGATCCTATTGGATTTCCATATGCCAGACCTGAATGGCTTGGAGTTTGCTGAAAAGCTATTGGAGTGCGAAGGGGTACAGTATGGTCCGATCGTCATTTTATCGTCATCGATGAGCGGGATGAATCCGACGCGGTTGCGCCGGTGCGGCATTGCGCGTTACATGACCAAGCCAGTGATCGCCTCCGAACTGTTGGATGCTGTGCTGGGAGTTCTGAGTGCCCCCAAGCCAGCGGTTGTGATGCCAATCAGTGACCAGCTTCTACCAACAACTTCACCTCGCAAAATCTTGTTGGCTGAAGACGGTTTAGTCAATCAACGCGTCGCGATCGGCTTCTTGGAAAAGTGGGGACACAAAGTTACTGTTGCCGCAAATGGGCGAGACGCGGTTGACGCGGTCAATCGAGAACCCTTTGACCTAGTATTGATGGACGTCCAAATGCCCGAAATGAACGGCTATGAAGCCACTGCGGCAATCCGAGCAAGCGAGGCTGGGACCGATCGTCACCTGTTGATTGTCGCAATGACAGCAGGGGCCATGAAAGGCGATCGAGAAAAGTGTATTGAAGCGGGGATGGACGATTATATTTCCAAGCCATTCAACCCAGAGGATCTGCAGCGAGTGGTTGCTGTCGCTCCGAATAGCCACACAATCGATGACGTAAGTGTGCAGTCGAAATTGGTTGAACCGCTGCAGTCGGCCCTCCAATGGAGCGAAGTTCTCAAGCTAACGGGTGGCGATGAAGGCATGGCTCGCGAACTGGCGGCAGTCTACATTCACGAAGCGCCAACGCTGCTCGAAAAAATCCGTTGTGCTATTGAAACGGGTGATGCCGCATTACTCAGTCGCAGCGCCCATACACTTAAGGGAGCTTCGAGCTATTTCGGTGCTACTGCGATCACTTCCTCAGCAGAGGCACTGGAACAAGATGGTCGGCATGGCGATTTAGCGCGCGTTGAGGCAACGTTTGCGAAACTTGACGCAGACGCCAAGCAACTCGTTGAAACGCTAAGACATTTCAGTTGACGGTGAACCGCAGCTTATCGAGGGCGGCGAAGCACCAGCGATTTCACTTGTGCAAGTAACAGTCGCGTTTGGCTGGCCGTGGGGTCTAGCGGCGGCTGAACAAAGTAATTGTCGTGAATACCGAGCAGCTTTCGCCGTTGGCGTGCTGAAGCGGGATCTTGGTCCATGAATCCATCGGCCAATTCGAAGTCACGATCCCACAGAATATTTGACACCAACAAATCGATCGCGTTTTCCCAGGCATCCATATCGGCGTCGTGAGCGTCTAGCGGAATGCCATCGCTTTCGTCCTCGTCAAATTCGTCGTCAGCGGGAATTGCTTGACGGTAGGCTGCCAATACAAGGGACCGCCAATGTGTTGATTTTAAGTCGCTTGCGCCTTGTTCTTCGCCGACATCTTCAAAAATTCCCGCATTATCAAATCCGATCTCGATACTGACTTGATCCTGAATTTCGGAGAAAATCGCGGCAATCGTTGCGTCATCAACGGCGGATGTGACGTCGGTTTCGGGAACGGCCTTGGTCAGCAAGTGCATGGCGACATGATGCAGCGTCGCGATCCGCTGCGGGAGAGTCAGCGAATCAAAGATGGCGATTCCGAACTGCATGTCCGCCATCGGCTCGAACTCCTCTTCATCGCTGTCTTCGCAAAGACTTTCGTCTAGTGAGTTTAGCATCACAACGATGGCTGCCGCAATAAGCGCGGCTTCCGCGTCGTGGAGCGTCCGACTTCCGGTACTCGTTGGCCACATCGAATGATCCCTCGTTGATTGACCTGGACTAAACGCCAGTTGCGAATGGAAAAGGGGAACTCTAATTCGTTCCACGCCAGCTTCAGCACCGACGCAGCTGCAATCATACTTGCTGGCGTTACGGATCAAAGTGGCCAACAAGCGGCAAATTGTCCCAAGCAGCGGAAAAGCCAATTGCAAACAAAAACCCGCAAAAAGTAGTAAAAATTATTTTGCCAAAAGCGTTTTTTTTTTCTGCATTTGCATATCACCCCTTGAATGGAAATTGTGTAGACTCCCACGCCGGTAACTCGTGTTGCCGATGATATCTACGCCGAAGAGCAACGATTCCATCGTTGTTTTTGCGGCGGCGCGCTGCGGCTTTCATCGTGTTGATGGCTCGGCGTAAGTTTGACCTTTGGGATGGGCCTTCAACTGAGGCTCAAGGATTGAGAGATGGGTAAGAGAATCTATGTAGGTAACCTTTCGTTCAACACAACGTCGGACGATCTCCGCGAGACGTTTGGTGAGTTTGGTGAGGTTACCACGGCCTCGGTCGTATCTGACCGAGAAACAGGTCGCAGCCGCGGTTTCGCATTTGTCGAAATGGACAGTGGTGCTGACGAAGCTATCGAAGCGCTTAATGGGCGCGAGTTGGGTGGACGGACCCTGACCGTCAACGAAGCACGCCCCCGTGAAGAACGTCGTAGCGGTGGCGGTGGAGGTAGCGGTGGCGGTGGAGGTGGAGGTGGCGGTGGCGGTGGCGGTGGCGGCGGCGGCTATCGCGGCGGCAGTAGCGGTGGTGGTGGCGGCGGCTATCGCGGTGGTAGTGGCGGTGGCGGTGGCGGCGGTGGGCGTGATCGCGACCGCGATCGTGACCGTGACCGCGACTATTAGGATGTTTTCGGTACGTGTGTTCCGTTAGACACGCTAGGTTTCTCAGGCAGAGTGGCTTTGGACGAACGGTAGAATTACACAATCCACTTTCCCATGAAGACGCGGCATTCGTGCCGTGTCTTTTCTTTTTGGATCGGCTCCAACTACGTCCGACCTAAGATCATGTCCAACCGAGCTTGGTTGAGTGGCTTCACTAGATGGACATCGAAACCCGCGTTAATCGCTCGACCGCGGTCTGAGTCTTGTCCGTATCCGCTCAAGGCGACCAAAGTCAATTCGGATTTAGGAACTTCAGCACGAATGCGCCGCGCGACTTCGTAACCGTCGATTTTTGGTAGCCCTATATCGACAATGGCGAGATCAGGACGTTCCTGCAAAATCAAGTTCAGCCCGGCTTCACCATCCGCCGCTGCCGACACCTTGAAGCCATCCATTTCTAATAGTGCGACCAACATGTTGCGCGCGTCAGCAATGTCTTCAACAACAACGATTCGCTGCACAACTCGGCGTTGGGGCATCGCTTTCTCGATTGGCTCTTTTGCTCTTCTCGTCGCGCTCGATCGATTAGAAAGTGGCAACTCAACTACAAATTCACTTCCCTTCCCAACGCCCTCGCTTCGCCCAACGACACTTCCTTGGTGAAACTCAACCAATTTTCGCACAAGATGCAGCCCGAGCCCCATCCCGCCACCGGACCGATCGATGGTCGAATCTCGCTGAGCAAACATTTCGAACAATGATTCGATCAGCTCCGGTTCGATTCCGACACCGGAGTCTTTGACATGAATCACACCGAAGTCGCTCCGTTTTTCGATAGCGACCGAAATCACGCCTGCTTCACCACTATATTTGATTGCGTTATTGAGCAAATTGGCAACAATCTGAACCAACCGACTGCGATCGCCAAACACAAGGAGCGGTTCATCGGGATAGGTTACAAGCAAACGTTGGTGCCGCGCCGCCGCGAGCGATTGCTGTGACTCAACCGCTTCGTCAACGATTTCAGACAGCACAACGGGTAACTTTTCAAGTTTAATTTTTCCCGTCGTGATTCGGCTGACATCCAGCAAATCGTCAAGCAATTCGGCCATTTGTCGCGCCTGTCGCGTCACGATCGAAATCGGCTGCTGCATCGACTTTGGCAGATTCTTGCCGCTGCGCAAGACTGCACACGTATTCAGAATAGCGCCCAATGGGTTTCGTAATTCATGCGACAGCATCGCCAGAAATTGATCTCGTTGGGAAATCGCTAACCGCAGTTCAGATTCCAAATTCTTGCGACTGGTAATGTCCTCGACATAGGCATGGCAAGAGACAGGCTGACCATCGGGTCCACGTTCAACCGAAACAAACAGCGACGCCCAAACTTCGTGTCCCTGTTTATGAATATATCGTTTCTCGATCTCATAGTTTTCCGCACGACCGTCTAACAAATCTTGGCGAAGCGCCAAATCCTTGCGCAAATCATCGGGGTGCGTAATGTCAATGAAGCGAAGCGCGGCGAGTTCCTCGGTGGTGTAACCGACGATCTCGCAAATTCGTCGATTGGTCATCAGGTAGCGACCGTCCAAATCAACTTTTGCAATCCCGACAGCGCTGTTTTGAAACGAACTTCGATATCGCAGTTCGCTTTGGCGCACCAGGTTCTCCTGTTGCTTCTGAAACGTCATATCGCGCCAAACGTGGCGACCGCGAATGACTTTTCCTACTTGGTCTCGAACCACAGTCACATTGAGTGATACCGGTATGATCGCTCCGTCACTGCAAACTAATTCCAGTTCCTGGTCATGGACGTCGCCCTCGTTGCGGAACTGCTCGAAATAGATTCTCGCTTGGTCTTGGGCTGCTGAAGAATAAAAGTCGGTGACCGGTCTACCGAGAATATCGCGGCGCTGGAAACCGAGTCGCTGACACATTCGGTCGTTGCAATCCGCAATCGTTCCGCTGCTCGCATCGACGGCACAGTAGAGATCCGGCGACTGATGAAAGAAGTCACGGAACTTGCGTTCGCTGGCTGTCAGTTGCTCCCAATCTTCACGCTGCCGCGAGATATCACGTTCAATCGTAGACATTCCGATCACACGATGATCGTCGCCATAGATGGGCGATAGCCGAACAGAGACAGTGATCAACTGCCCTGCCTTCGTCCGCCGAACGGAATCAAAATGGCCCAGATGCCCACCCTTCTGCATTGCCCGAAGCGTTTGCGAATGCTCAACTTCTTGATCCGCTGGAACGATCAGGGATATATCTTGGCCAATCGCGTCGACTGCTGGATAGCCGAACAACTCTTCCGCCCCGGCGTTCCAGCTCACAATACGGTTGTCTCGGTCCCGACTGATGATGGCATCGTCGGTCGATTCCACAATGTTCGACCTCCAGCGAATATCCTGCATTCGCGATTCCAGGTGTGACAGATCGATCACGGTCAAAATCGCACCGTTGATTTCATTCCCACAACCATACGGCGAGACTTGCGCGACGAAGTACTTATTCACACGACTTAAGTGAACCTCGACTTCGTCGCAATCGCCAGTATGAACCACGGCTCGAATGCGATCGACCAAGTCGGGGACCTCCAAAATTCCCGCGAAAGTGCGAATTTCTCTACCAATATCGTGCCGCACCAAATTGAACATTTGTCCCGCGCAAGACGTGAAACGCCTGATGCAAAGTTCCTTGTCAAGGAATATGACCGACAAATGTGTCGACTCTAAAAACAGGTCGAGGTCATCATCACCCTGCAAATGTTCGTCGTCATTGGAGGTGGCCGATGATTCGTCTCCATAATGAACCGTCTCACGAACCAGCTCCGAAATACCATGGTCGTCTGTTGCGTAAGTAACGCCCGAATCTATCGGCTCAATCAAGATTGAATAATGGACCGTCGTATCCTGGCGGCTGGGAACGGCGGAAACGGTTACCCGCCGAGTTGATCTACCGCCAACATCATTCACTAGCCTTAACGGCGAAATGACAACGGGGTTTTCGCCGCCACAAAGACGATCGATGGCTTCGATGATTGCAGAACGAAGAGGTTCACAGGCCAACTCCGTCACGCATTGAGTCGGTCGTCGGGAACGAAATCGCAAGTACTGATCTGCGCCTGCAAATGTGTCGATCACCATCCATTGCTCATCGACAAGTATCGATGGTGGCATGAATCGATCCAATAACGTGTCGTACACTCCCAGCAATTTTGCGATCGTACCGACCTCAGGATTCGTTGTTGACTGACGGTCGATGGATGCGAGCTGAGAAAATGATTCTTCGGTTTCCAAATGTGTCATCAGCGTTGCGGCCATCATTCATAATGATGGTCCGTTTCTACTCCCTTGGATAAACGATCGTCGGTCTTTCGCCCTCAGCGCCGAAGGCACGCAGCGAAAATTGTACTGTTGATCTCACGACAATGTTGCCGCGTGCCACCATTCGCGAAATACCTTTTATCGAATTTGGGTTTTACGGCTTAAAAGCGAGTTGCTAGCAAAACAATTTCACTGGAAAATATCGTAAATCGAGGATTTGAAAGTCGTTTTTCGGTATTGATCTTCTCTTGGACGGTTCAGATTTCGCAGACTCACAAACGATTATGGGCAGTATCTCGCCCGCTTGGCCGACAGATACTCCGCAGTGGTGCGTTGGACCGGTATATGACTTGGCAGACATGCTTCCGATGCGCAGCGATATTCCTGGTAACCCTGGGGATGGTTGTCGCTGCGCCCTCGCGATCACCAGCACAAAGCGAACGCTCCCAAGCAGTTCCGTCCGCAATCTTAAGTCCTCCGACGACATCGCCACCGTTGAAACAAACGGCGATTCCAACAACGCCAACCATCCAAGCCGCGCCGATCGTTTCGGGAACACCCCAAGGTGCATCGACCGCTTCCGAACTTCAAGCGTCTGTCGCCGACGTGCAGGCGAAGCTCGATAGTGTCACAGCAGACACTGCGATGGATGAGACACAAAAAGATCGACTTGTCACTACCTATCGATCAACACTCGAAATCCTTCGGGCCTATGCCGCCGATACAGAAAAAATAGCGGCGCTGGCGAAGGCTGCGGCTTTGTCGGCAGACAAACTTGCAACTGCTCGCGATCGCATCAAACAAGTGGTTCCGATGTTTGTTAAGCCCAATAATGCGGAGCAACTGGGGATTGAAGAGCTTCGGCAACGGCGAAGTGAAAGTGATGCAGAACTATCCGCAGCAAGAATTGCGTTGCAAACGATTGAATCCGTTATTCGCGAACGAGAATCAAGACGCCCCCAATTGCCAAAAATGATTGCCGATGGACGAACTGCGATCGAAGCGGCCGCGACGACTCCGCCGGTTCATGTCGATGATGACTCGCTCGGAACTCTACGTGTCGCTCGTGAAGGGGAGCGGGCGGCAAAGTTATTGGCTCTACGTCAAAACGTTGAGGCACTCACACAAGAGCAAACGACGATCGATGCTGAAGCCGAGTTGTTGCCTGTTCAAATTGATCTCGCCAAAATTGAGATTGGCATTGCGGAACACCGGTTGCGGTTTTGGTCCGAGAGACTCGGAATGCAAAAGCAATATCGTGTTGAAAACGAACTGATCGAACATCGCGAAAAATTAGCGGCCGATCATATCGACACCGATCTGTCGCTCGTGTTGAGTTTTGAAAATGCTTGGATTGAAATCTTACGCGAACAGAGTCGGTTGGAACGAAAGTTGACTCGTGAACAGTCGCGGTACACCGAGTTGAGCGACACACTGAAAGCCATCCAGACTGAGATTGATCGCGATATGGCAGGTGGCCGAGGGTTGCGATCAGGTCTTGGACTTAAACTTCAAATGGCACGTTATCGCTTGCCATCTACTGCCGACATGAAAGACGACATCAAAGGAATCGACGATTTGATCGATCGCGGCCGAGCATTGCAAACCCCGATAGAAGTCGCCATCGAAGATTCACGAAGCGATCTCTCCAGTGGCATGTCTAAGCGTCCTGGCAGCAATCTACCGATGCGTGATGGCACTGTCGACGCTGTTGAGATTTCTCTACTGAAACAATTGAAAGCTGACCTCGATCAACATCTCAATGTTCTCGTTGAACTCAAAAGTGAGCTTGAACAAAAGCGTAAAGTAGTTTCCGATACAAGCCTGCTTATCGACAGTCACGTCGTTTGGATTCGAAATAACGCCCCCTTTCGAATATCGGATTTGCCGATCGCTTGGCGGATGTTTCGGTGGATCGTCTACCCGACCCAAATTTTGCCAATTGGCAAGGTGTTCTTCTTGGGTCTGCAGCAACGTTTTGATTTGATTCTTATCTGGAGCGTATCGGGGTTGGCGCTGGGGTGCTTGGGACCGCGATTGCGACAGCGGCTGGCGAGTATCGGCGAGAGCGTACAAAACGACGTCCCTAGCGACGAAACACAAGATTCGTTGACGCCGACTTTGGTCGCGCTGGCGATTACGGTCGCACTTGCGATTCCTCCCGTCGTGTCGCTTGCTGTCGTTGGTCAGGCAATCCTTGAGGCGGCGAACAAGGACAACTATTTATCATCGGTGGGGGCTGCATTCGTGATGGCTGCGGTCGCTTTATTTCCTATCGAAACGCTTCGACAAATGCTTCGACCGGGTGGACTTGCCATTGCACACTTCGGCTACCGCAGTGAGATCGTTACACCACCCCGTGCATCGTTGCGGCTACTGATCGATTTCGGGATCCCGCTGTTGATCGTCTGGAGAATTGCCAACGAGCCTGGCCCATCGCAAATGGACGCGTCGCTGGGACGACTGCTGTTTGTCGTTGGCATGATCGTGCTTTCGTATCTGATTTGGAAGGCACTGCATCCGACAACAGGACTGCTTTCTGACTATCTGCAAGAACATTCGCAATCCTGGCCAGCAAGACTAAAACGAGTCTGGCATCCAGTCGCATCTTTACTACCGATTCTTATGGCGGGACTCGCCATGATTGGATACAGCTACACGGCAACTCTCTTGACTGGCCGTTTGTATTGGACTTTGTGGCTGGCAATCACCGTGCTGGTGGTGGGTGGCTTGTTGAATCAGTGGTTCGTGACGTATCGTCGTCGGGTTGCCGCGACACGCAAGCCAGAAAAGGTGCCAGCGCCGCTGCGGTCCGAAGGCGGCTTGATTGATGTCCGTGCGGAACCTTTGATTGATATTGCCGAAATGGACGCACAATCGCTGCGTCTGATAAAAGCACTGATGTGGCTTGCCGGGCTTGTTGGAGCGGTGCTCATCTGGTCTCCGGTGTTTCCAGCCGTTCGCTTTTTAGATGCGATTCAGTTATGGCAAACAACGGCTCCGGATGGAAGCCTCGAGTGGGTAACTCTGGCAAACATCGTCGCCGCGATCCCCATTGTTTTCCTGTCGTTCGTTGCCGTTCGAAATATTCCGGGATTGCTCGAAAGTGTTTTACTAGAACGTTTGCCGCTGGATCGTCCGGCGCGGTACGCGATAACTACATTGGCTAGCTATGCCCTGGCCCTGATTGGTATCCTGCTGTCGGCCAGGACACTCGGCTTGCGCTGGGAAGGAATTCAGTGGCTGGTGGCGGCGTTGGGAGTCGGCCTTGGCTTTGGCTTGCAAGAGATTTTCGCGAACTTCATCAGCGGCTTGATTCTGTTGTTTGAACAGCCGATCCGAGTCGGCGATGTGGTGACGATCGATGGCGTGACAGGAACCGTTTCGCGGATTCGGATGCGAGCCACAGCCGTCACCAATTATGACCGTCAAGAACTCATCATCCCCAACAAGGATTTGATCACGGGCAGGCTGATTAACTGGACGCTAACCGACAGCACCAATCGATTGATGTTGAAAATCGGTATCGGATATGGTTCCGACACTCGCAAAGCTTGCCAAGTATTGGAGCAGATTTGCGCCCAGCATCAGAATTTACTCGTCGACCCACCGCCGGTGGTGACGTTTGAGGGTTTTGGTGACTCGACACTCAATTTGACGGTAAGGTGCTTCCTCGGCTCGTTGGAAACACGCCTGCAAACGATTCACGAATTGAACACCACCATCAACGAACGTTTTAACCAAGAAAAGATCGAACTGTCGTTTCCGCAGCGTGATTTGCATATCCGCTCGCTGCCGCCCCAGCTAGAAGCCGCGCTGGCGGCCAAAGTTCTACAATCCCGAACTGTCTGACCCACTCCGTTTCTCAAGAGAGGAATCACCACCATGCTCGCGCTATGGCTCCCCATTCTGATTTCGACCATTGCCCTATTCTTCGCCAGTTTCTTGTCATGGATGGTGTTTCAATTGCATGCGAAGGATTGGGTCAAAATGAACGGCGAAGAAGCATTCATGACTGCAGTTCGCGGTATGAATATCCCGGAAGGCAACTACATGTTTCCTGGGGTTGACTCACTGAAGGAAGCAAACACTCCCGAGCATCAGAAAAAATACAGCGATGGACCGCGCGGCATTTTGCAGATCCTGCCGATGGTCAATATGGGAAAAAACCTAGGGCTCACGTTTACATATTTTTTGTTTTGCAACGCAACATTCGCCTACCTTGGTTCATTCGCGCTGGAGTCCGGAGCTGAATTCATTGATGTCTTTCGCTTCGTCGCCACGATCGCATTGTTAACCTTTGCCGCATCGATTGTGCAGCATGCCATTTGGTTCAAGGTTCGCATTACGGGGCACTTGATCGAATCGATTGCCTACTCCTTGATCGCTGGCGGCATCTTTGCCGCTTTTTGGCCGAGTGCATAGAGATTAGACCGTTTTCACGTAGGTTAGTTGGATGATAGGCTCGCTACACTCGCCTAATTCGGTGCACTTCGCCGCTCGATAAACGACACAATGTTTGGCCGTTACGTACGAGCAGCGAACCGGCGTTATCAATGCCTTCGCAATGCCCATGTTGCCATTGGCCATTATTGAAATATCGAACCAAGTTGCCTTTTAACAAGCACCGATTCCGATGATCCGTCAATATCACTTCGGGGCGATTGGCAAGTTCGTCAAGAGCATTGAGAATCTGAGAAACGCATTCGGCAAGCCACTGGTAGCGACGAGGATATCGCTGAGTCAATTCGCAAATCGATTTTGCAGGCGAGTCGAGGATCGCATCGGTCTTGCGAAAGTCGGTGGCGACGTTGAGCCCCACTCCGATGACGACAGCATCGTGCCGTGTGGGTATGGCTTCGATTAAGATCCCTGCGACCTTGCCATCATCAATGTAAACATCGTTGGGCCACTTGATGCGCGCGATCAGCGGTGCGGCAAGATGTTCAATCGTTCGTGCGACCGCGACGCCAACTGCGATCGAGATCGGTGCGGGCAGGCCGGATGACAATATCACGGCCGGTTTAAGCAAAGAGGCCGGTTTAAGCAAAGAAGCCGGTGCAACCAATGAAAACGTCAACGTCCCTTGATCCGCAACCCAGCTTTTGCCGTGCCTGCCACGTCCGGCGACTTGAGCATCCGCAACGTACAACCTTGGCGTCGTCAGTTCTTCGGCGTGACCGAGATCTCGCATCGCTGCGGTGTTTGTGGAATCAACTTCAGCAAAATATCGAATCATCGCAAACGGATGAACGCTGGAGAGCGATTGACACGCCAGCAGCCCTTCGGAATCGACGTTTGAATCAGCGACAATCATTGCGGCTTTAAAAACCCAACTGGGTAAATGCGAGAAACACAAAAATCGCCAGCAGCACAAACGCAGTGATGCGGATCAACGGTGAATACTGCGATCTCTGATTGCCATTGCCAAATTCATTTTCGACGAACTCGTCATAGTCAAAGTCATCATCGCCATCAGGCCCCACGTCGTCGTCACGATCATCGTCCCAGTTATCGCGGTGTTTTGAGCTTGCGTAGCGATTCATGATGTTGGCATTTAGCCCCGGTAAACAACGTAAGGGATTTTTTTGCGTCTTCTTAAAAGCTTCGGTAGTCAGCAACGTATCGACATCGGGATCGCCATAAATGTTGTCACCTAAGAAAATAAAAAGTTGCGGCTTAAGGTCAACGATCGAATTTCAAATTGGCTCCGGATGATCTTGTTTTGCGCATGACCCAAACGCAATCCGTCGCAGCGGCTCTGCCGCGAAATTTGCCGTGCCTTGCCGCCGACGGCACAATGGAATTTGCCTGCTACCTTTGGAAAAGTAGAATTTAGTCTGCTGCTCGCCCAATAGCGAGCTTCGCTCCTGCCCCAAATCTCGGGATTTTCTTGGCATGGCGAGTGGTGTTCAATGCAGGGCAAAGCATTTGTTGAAAACAGGCACTTTACAAGCACGACGCGCCAGCGAGTGTCACCCACGATTCACTCGCTGGCGCGTCGTGCTTGTATCGACTGGCTCAGCCCATTTTGAAAAAGTGCTTTGCCCTGGTATTCAATGATGTTTTGTTGTGTCAATTTAGAAATTAGCCTATTCGCAACCTTCGACTAGGCTTACGTCGATGGCGAGGCTATAATCGCGGCATGAACCGTTTCGTTTCCCTGTTGCTGATTCCTTTGCTCATGCTGGGCCATGGCTTGGCGCATTCGCATGCAGGAACTGGTACGGGTCAACTGAACGATCGTGCCGCTCGGCCGCATATTCACCTTACCTCCCACGACCACCATGAAAATCGTGATCACCATGGACATTCACACCATCGACATTCACATGGGTCGGATCTGATTTCCGATGACGGTGACCACGGGGACTCGGTTCATCGAAAGGCTGATTCTGGCAGGGGTAGACTCCATCTCGCTGGCCTGAACGACTATGCTAGCAATGCAGTTTATCTGATGAGTTCTACGCAGACTTACAGTCGGCCAAGAGACATTTGCCCGCCGGAGAAAGCCTTCGTTGTCGGGTTCAACGAGTCCAATCTCGTCATCGATTTTCAGACGAGTCTGCGGGGATCGACGATTCCGTTACGGCTTTGTTTATCGCAACCGTTCTATATTCTCCTGGCCTCGCTACGGCTATGAAATCGAAGCTTGGCGATTGCCGATCGTCGACTGCTTCTTAAACGTGGACCGCAATTACGGGCTTGCGTATTCGACTCTTGACTAGCGAGTGATCGCAAAGTGCATTGATTTTCCATGTCATGCCGTGTTGCGTGCTGCGCACATTTCGGCATTCTAAAATCTGAAATCGTCAACATGAATTCCGTTTTGAAAACGATTGCCGGGCCAATGCTCATCCTTGGTGTAATCGGTGTCCTGTGGATGATGCGTGAACAACTATTTCGCCAACACGAGACGACTCATTCGACGACGGCGAAGAGGCATGCGAACTCTGCCGAAAAGCAGACCGTGCTTGAGATCAGCTCTCAGGCACGCAAGAATCTGGGGCTCGTATCGAAAGCGGCGCAACCACAAGCGTATTGGCGGACGGTTGTCATTCCAGGTGAGATTGCAGACTGGCCAGGGTTGACGGATCGCGGTGTTACGTCGCCGGCCGAAGGTGTCGTTACCGCGATTCATGCCTTCCAAGGCGACACCATGCGCCCCGGCGAACCGATGTTCACACTTCGACTCTTCAGCGAATACCTGCAAACAACGCAGACACAACTATTCAAGGCGCGACAAGAAACTGCAATCGTTCAGGCCGAGATCAACCGGTTGTCAGATGCGGTTAGTACCGGCGCGATTTCAGGTTCCAAGGTGATTGAGTTGCAAAGCGAGATCAAACGTCAAGCTACGTTGATGCAGGCGGCTCGCCAAGAGTTACTCGTGCTAGGATTGACTCCGGAACAGGTTCAGCAAATCGAATCCGGCACCTTCGTTTCGACGGTCGAGATTGTGGCTCCACCTGTACGTAACTTGGAAGCATTTTCAAATCGCTCAGCATCTAAAGGAGTTCAACAGATTAGCTTCGTCAACACATTGGCTGATGACCAAAGTGTCGCGTACGAGGTGCAAGAGCTATCCGTCGAACTTGGGCAACAAGTGCAAGCGGGACAATTGCTTGCCAAACTATCGAATCACCAAATGCTTTACGTTGTCGGTCACGCTTTCAAACGCGATTCCGCGATTTTGGAGCAAGCTGCGCAAGCGAAACTACCGATTGAGGTCGAGTTCGCAGATGACGACGGAGATCGCTGGCCCCTATTGAACCAGTCGTTCAAGATTCGTCATCTTTCGAACACCATCGACAAAAACAATCGTACTTTTGATTTCTTTGTGCCGCTGACAAACCAATCGAGGTCCTTCGACGAACAAGGACACGTGTTTCTTGTTTGGCGGTTTAGACCAGGTCAACGTGCTCGCATTCATGTTCCAGTTGAAGAGTTTGATGACATATTTGTGCTGCCTGCGGAGGCTGTCGTGCGTGAAGGGCCTGAAGCTTTTGTGTTTCGACAAAACGGCGACTTATTCAAACAGATTCCTGTCCAGATTCTCAATGAAGACCGGCGATTCATTGTGATTGCTAACGATGGCAGCATCACCGCCGGTGCGTTCTTGGCGCAAAACTCGGCTGCCTCGCTAAATCGGGTACTGAAATCACAGTCGGCAAGCGGTCAGCAACCCGGCATGCATGTTCACGCCGACGGGACAACGCATGCTGCTCATTGATCCCATCATCGGCAACCATCAGTCAATTAGAAATCGTCCATGTTAGATTCAATCATTCGCTTCTCGCTCCGCTACCGGATGCTGGTTGTCGTGATCAGTCTGTTTGTGCTGGTCTATGGGTCATACTTAGCCACACAGATGTCAATTGATGTTTTTCCAGACCTCGACCGCCCACGTGTCGTGATCATTACCGAATCGCCGGGCCTAGCGACGGAAGAAGTGGAAACGCTGGTGACTCAACCGATCGAAATCGCATTGATGGGAGCCAGTGGAGTCCAAGCGATTCGCAGTCAATCTACGGCAGGACTGAATGTTATCTACATCGAGTTTGATTGGTCCACCGAGATCCGTGCAGCAAGACAGATTGTTCAAGAACGGTTGTCTTCACTCGCTGGAATTTTGCCGGATGGAATTCGTCCTCAAATGACACCGCCTTCGTCGATCATGGGCCAAATTATCGTGGCGGGAATCTACCGACAGAACGGACCTACCGGTGGACGACTCGCACAGATCGGCAATACCGAAATGATGTCGGAAATGGTCGTCGATGAAAAACAGCAGACTGTATTCAGTGTTTGGCTACCTGGTGATCGTCATGATTACTCAACCTGGAAGAAGATCGAGCCACAACAGGTTCAATGGATACCGGCGGAGTCGACGGCGCTTACTGGCGGATCTGGAAAGCTAGTCCAAGCGAAACCCGTGACAAGTGCAGTCGGTTCACAGGGAACGGCCAAATTCTACATTGATGGCAAATTTTACGAGGCATATTTTTACTCGGTCGAGAAGCAACAACTCGAACTTCGCACGATTGCCGACTGGATCATTCGGCCAAGGCTGCTTAAGACCACGGGCGTGGCCGAAGTGTTCATGCTCGGTGGCGAGCGAAAGCAATATCAAATTTTAATCGACCCGACGGCGCTGCTGGAGTATGGCATTACGGTTCAAAACGTTGAACAGGCCCTTCGTGAAAGCAACATTAATACCAGCGGTGGCTTCGCCGTGACCGGCGAGACGGAGCGGCCGATACGAATCCTCGGTCGGCTGGGACCAGAATCACGAGTGGTGATCGAAGATCTTAAAAAAATTCCCGTAGGTGATCATGTCAAACGCGCCGTGTTGTTGGAACAAGTCGCACGCGTTACCGAGGGACCGCAATTCAAACGTGGCGACGGCAGTATCGACGGACGTCCCGGAATTGTGTTCACAACCGTGAAGCAACCGCACATCGACACGCGAGAACTTAGTGCGGCAGTCGCAGATGCATTCGTTGAAGTTGAGGCATCACTGCCAGCCGACATCATTGTTAATTCGGAACTGTTCCGACTTCGAAATTTCATCGACCGAGGCATTTTTAACGTCGCCGAAGCACTCGTCATTGGAGCGACGCTTGTCATCATCGTATTGTTCTTGTTCCTGCTTAATTTTCGCACGACTTTTATCACGCTGACTGCGATTCCGCTATCGCTTGTCCTAACAACGCTGACGTTTCGCATCATCGGTTGGATCAGCGATACAGAATTGTCCATCAACGTGATGACGCTTGGCGGGATTGCGGTAGCGATGGGCGAACTTGTCGATGACGCCATCGTTGACGTTGAAAATATTTTTAGGAGATTAAAACAGAACAACGCATTACCAATCGAAAATCGAAAATCGTCCATCTTCATAACTTTTGATGCGAGCCGTGAGATCCGCAGTTCCATTGTCTTTGGCACTGCCGTAGTCATCCTTTCTTTTATGCCGCTTTTTGCTTTGTCCGGTGTCGAGGGCCGGCTTTTTACTCCACTCGGGTTTGCGTATATCGTCTCGATTCTATCGTCGTTCGTTGTCTCGATGACCGTCACTCCGGCACTCTCTTATTATCTACTACCGAACTCAAGTGCAACGCATCACGTGGGCGATGGCTTTCTGTTGAGTAGTTTGAAGGCGTTGGTGACGCATCTCATTCGGCTCAGCATGGCGATGCCGCGCACGTTGTTGATATTGACTTGGATTGCCGTTGGCGTCGCAGCGTGGCAGATGTCGCATTTGGGCCGAAACTTCTTGCCTCCATTCGACGAAGGCAGCATTCAAGTCAACGTCACATTGCCGCCGGGATCATCGCTTGACGCATCGAACCAAGTTTCGCGAGCGATTGATTCCGTGTTTCTCTCCATGCAAAAGACCGACGAGAACCCAGATGGTGAAATCCTGCACTTCGTTCGTCGCACCGGGCGCGCCGAGATGGATGAACATGCTTCGCCGGTGAACATGGGGGAGTACATCTTAAGCATGAACCCCGAGTCGCATACTGAACGCGAAGAAATCCTGGCGGCTTTGCGCGAGAAGATCAGCAACGAAGCTCCCGGTGTTGACATCGAGGTCGAACAGCCGTTGGCTCACTTAATTAGCCACATGATCTCTGGTGTTTATGCGCAGATTGCAATCAAGATTCACGGTGACGACTTGGACACGCTGCAGCGAATCGCCGAGCAACTGAAGGCGACGATTCAGGATGTCCCAGGAATTACACCGCCAATCGTCGAACCGATTCAGGAAACGCCTGAACTGCACATCGCACTGCGCGCCGACGACTTGGCTCTGCACGGCCTGACTCGCGAATATGTCGCTGATGTTTTGCAAACAGCTTTGCAAGGCGAGGTCGTTTCGCAAGTGCTCGAAGGCCAACGACGATTCGACTTGCTGGTGCGACTTGAAGAGGAGTATCGAACCGACTACGCGAATCTCAACCGGCTTCGCATCGACTTACCCGATCGTGTTGGACAACCAGATCGAGGGCAGATTGAGCTGCGTGACGTGGCCGATGTGGGCGAGGGAACGGGGCCAAATTCGATCAACCGCGAGAACGCTCGACGACGGATTGTGATTCGTTGCAATACGGAACATCGCGACTTGGCGGGCGCGGTTGACGATATCAAACTTCGGATCGGTAATGACTTCCCAATGCCCGTCGGGTACTTCATCGAATACGGCGGTCAGTTTGAAAGCCAGCAGCGCGCCACGCATCTCATCATCGTTCTGGCAGGAATTTCGGTGGTCGGCATGTTCGTCGTTCTGCTAGTGTTGTTTCCATCGATTCGTATCGTGCTCCAGATCTTGAACGCTTTGCCTACCGCCTTCATCGGTGGCGTCATGGCGCTCGTCATTACCCAGCAAAGTCTTACCGTGGCGAGTTTGGTCGGGTTTATTTCACTTGGAGGTATTGCGGTTCGCAACGGCATACTATTGGTCACGCACTACTTCCATTTAATGAAAACGGAAGGCGAAGACTTTACGCAAGCGATGGTTGTTCGTGGCAGCCTCGAACGACTCGCCCCGGTGTTGATGACGGCGCTAACCGCTGGCATCGGCCTGATTCCTTTGGTACTTGGTGGTCAAGAACCTGGTCGCGAAATTTTGTATCCTGTCGCATCCGTCATCCTTGGCGGTCTGATAACATCGACGTTCTGTGAATTCCTTATTCATCCTGGCCTGTTTTGGAAATTCAGCGGCAAGGACGCTGCACGACTTGCCCGGCAAGAGACTGAGGAGGATGAATTTTCATGAACTGAGTGTCGCCTTTCGCTCCGCGAAAGAGCGCGTTTTCGCGAAGCGAAAGGCGGCACTGGCTGAGCCCAAATTTTTAACACGCCAGACTAGCGGGCTGTTGATTTAGTTGTGTTTTGAATTTTAGCATGCAAATCATAACCCGAATGCGTAAGCGAGGGATCGCAGTGATCCCTCGCTTACGCAGCGGGTTACTAAATCAACAGCCCGCTAACGCCGACCCACTCGACCAATTTCCTGTCCGTTCCAAACCAAAATTAAGAAAGTTTCCAAAATGAAGTTACTAACAATCTGCCCACTATTCGCTATTGCATGCCTCATGGGCATCTCCGGTTGTAGGCAAGAGACGGCGACAATGCCCGGACCAGCGCCGTCATTAACGGACACTAGCGAGCATACGCACGCCGACGGTACGGCACACGCCGACGGTACCGAACACGCTGATGGCACCGAACACGAAGCGCACGGGGCTCACGAATCGCACGGTCACGGTGCTGGTCCCCACGCGGGAACGATCGCGGATTGGGGTGGTGGCAAGTATCATGTCGAGTTCACAGTCGATCACGACAAGCAAGAAGGCACTGTCTACATTTTTGGCGCGGATGAAAAAACGCCTACGCCGATCGATGCGACTGAGATCAACTTGAGCATTTCCGATCCAGTCATGCAAGTGACACTTAAAGCGACACCGGAAGATTCGGACCCAGCCGGAAAGGCGTCACGCTTCGTCGGCAATCACGAAAAGTTGGGAGTGGTCCAAGAGTACGCGGGCACGATTGCTGGCGTCATTGATGGCACACCTTTCTCGGGCGACTTCAAAGAAGAACCGCACGGGGATCACGCTCACTAACCACTTTACGCCGCCTTTCTGCCCTCGTGAATTCGGCGGCTTGCAGCTTCCACGCCTTCATTTGGAATGGCGTGGGGGCCGACAAGTCGGTTGGCTCCATGACGTGACCAAACGCGTTCATCGATTGATTTGAGTATTAAGTTCGCGACTTCGACTGCCCGCAGTCCGTCCGCGCCGGAGACGGTTGGCGTCGTGCGCGACTGGATACTAATTGCAAAGTCATGGAGTTCATCCAAGATTGCATTGCGTGGCTCAACCTTGATGACTTCTGGCACCAGATAGTTTGCAAACAATTCTTCGGCAAAACGAAGCGGCAGTGTAGTCGCCGTTTCAAGGTCGAACGACCTCTGCGAAATCGATTGAGCTGGACTAATGGTTGTCAAAGCCAAACTACCAAAATCAATCTCCGTAAAGCCGCGAGGTCCAAATGTTTTCATTTGCCTTGCTGGACTGAGACTGATTCGTGAAGCCTTCAAGTTGGCAACGAGACCGCATTCGAATTCCAAACGGGCTTCTGCCATGTCCTCATGGTCACTAACGACCGCAATGCCGCTTGCACGAACCGAGCGCAGCGGTGCTTCTGTCAGCGATAATACTAAGTCGATGTCATGAATCATCAGATCAAGAACGACGCCGACATCAAGGCAGCGCCCAGGGAACCGGGATGCGCGGACCGCTTCGATATACTTTGCGTCAGCAGTGATTTCCGCCGCTGCCGTCCATGCTGGATTAAATCGTTCCACATGGCCGACTTGCAAAACACGGCGGCGCAAGGCAGCGATTTTCACTAAATCAGCCGCATCTTCGACATTAATCGTGATCGGCTTTTCCACGAAGACATGCTTATCAGCGGCAAGTAGCTCCGAAACGATTTCAGCATGAAATGGAGTTGGAGAAGACACAATCGCAGCATCGATTGATGCCAGTGTATCGCGATGCGATTCGAACGTTGGCACTCCGAATTGAGATTTTGCTTGCTCGCGTGCTGCTAGGAACGGATCGGTGATTGCAACTAGTTCGACACCATCGACTTGGCCGAGCAATTTGGCGTGAATCCGTCCAAGATGTCCCGCACCGATGACCGCAACTTGTAAAGGCTTCACGCCGCTTTCCTTCTTCGATCTCGGCCTCGTCCATGACGCCCGCCGCAGGAATGGTCAAGAAAATCAAACAATTGTCTCAGAACTGGGCGAATCGGCCCAGAATTCATCAACTCCTCACGCGTCGGTTCAATACCGACACGTGATCTATACAACAATTTGAACGCGGCTTGCAAGACTTGAACGTCATCAGCGGAATACCCGTTGCGTTTCATACCGATGGTGTTCACGCATCGTGGCTTCGCCGGCTGCCCGTCGACGATCATGAATGGTGGCACATCTTGCAGCACGCGTGACATGGCACTGACGAAACTGAGCGAGCCAATCGAAATAAACTGGACGATACCCACGCCGCCTGCGATGGTGATGTCATTGCCGATATGAACATGGCCGCCGATCATGACATTATTGGCCATCACCACGCGATCGCCTACGCATACATCGTGACCGATGTGAACGTGCGCCATCAGGAAGTTGTTATCACCGATGCGGGTGATTCCATCCTCTTTTTCGCTGCCGCGATTGATTGTCACATATTCGCGAATGATGTTTCCATCACCAATGATAACGCGTGTATCCGAGCCTTGATAACTAAGATCCTGCGGATCACCACCAAGAACAGCCCCGGGAAATATGCGATTGTTTTCGCCGATTGTCGTATTGCCACAAAGGGTCACATGATGTTCGACGATCGTATTGCGACCGATAATAACGCCGGGGCCGATTACGGAAAAATGCCCGATGTGAACGCCTGCGGCAATTTTTGCGCGGGGATCGACAACCGCCGTGTCTGCGATGGTAACGCTCATCGGCTTAACGTCCTTTTCGCTCTCGGCGAATCAAGTTTGATGAATGATTTGAATGAAAACTGCTGAGCCATCAGGCTGCATGGGACCGAAGCGAAACGGGAGGTGCCGATTGCGAACCGGTACCGGCGGACATATTCGAAAGTGTCGCAAACTTCGCCAGCATGGCTGCCATTTGACCGTTCAATTGATGACCACCACGAAACGAAACAAACTTGCCGACAAGATCGACTCCCGCCATTGCAAGATCGCCGATCAAATCAAGAGTCTTGTGCCTTGCACATTCGTTTGGATATCGCAATTGATTTTCCATCACGGAGCCATCAATATCAAACACAACAAGGTCTTGATTCGTCACATGCGTGCCAATGCCGCTGGCCCTCAGACTGGCGGCTTGGTCAGCGGTAACAAATGTTCGGGCGTAAGCAAGCTCTCGACAAAAGTTAATCGGCGTAAGCAAGTGCGAATAAGTTTGTGCCGCAATCGGACTCGTGTCGCCATAGTCAAGTCGATACTCGAAACTCGCACATTCGCCCTGCGATGGACTGACTTCGATCCAACTTTTCAGCTCTCCAATGCGGAGGACTCGATCAACGATATAGCGTTTGCGAGCGGCGGCTTGCATCACCATACCAACGGACTGTAGCGCGTTGACGAATGGACCACTGGACCCATCGAGCCCTGGCATCTCTTCTGCATCGGTTTCAACAATGCAGTTATCAATTTCAAGAGCATAGAGCGCTGCCATCACGTGCTCGACCATCTGAAAAGTCGCATTGCCACGTTGCAAGTTCGTCCGCATTGACTGTCCGCTACTGAACTGTGCATTCGCATCGCACCCAGGAGCGCCACGCAAATCAGTTCTGACAAACCGAATCCCGCTACCCGCTTCCGCAGGTCGGAAACGGACTTGCACCGGAATCCCGGTCCAATATCCGCGGCCAGCGACTTCGCACTCTGCAGCGATCGTATGTTCATTGCGAGGACGAATCACTGTAAGTGACCCCTAAGTGCGGTTCTAGCGATGGTGTGGCGGTTGGAATGTGGCGGTCGGAACGTCGCGCTCGACCTATTAGAAGGACGAGCATCATTAAGATTTCACGAGGCTTTTTAACTTAGCATCGTGCCGTCTTTTATTGTCGTCTTTCGCTCCGCGAAAGAACGGTAGAACGCTACTTTCGCGGAGCGAAAGGCGACACTTATTTGCCGTAAGATGTTTACTTTCGCGGCGATGCCACTGGGCTAGGGGTATTCGCCACTTTGACGGTGTCCAAGTACTGCATAACACCCTTGGTCATGTCGAGTGCTTCGTCGTGATAAACAATATTCTTCATCACGCCACGAATGACCGACTCGCCCTGTTCCAAATCCATTTCTTCGCTGTTGTAGCGCAAGACCAAGTTGATCTTGTAGTGGTTTGCTAAATATTTCACGCCAGCGCTGATGCGCTGATAGTTGTCGAAGTAGATCTTCGCTTCGGCATCAGAAATCTCTTTGCGTTTACGGGCCATCTCAAGACGCAACTTGCTTTCCATGCCCGCAACGTTTTCCTCAGCGGCGGCATATTCTGGCGAACCAACCTTGAACGTTTTCAATTCCGAAGCGGCGTTCTTTAGTTCGTCTCGTTTGCCCGAGAGTTCCTGGTCGTAAGCCTTCAATTCAGCTTCCACGGCAGCGACTTGAGCCTTGATTGCCTCATGGTTTTTGAAGATGTATGCGACGTCTACCACCGCGATTTGATGTCCGCCTTCAGCGCGAACACTGGTGGGATCCGCAGCACTAAATGCGGCGACGGTACATAAAACGGCTTTTCCTAAAAATCGCACTTCCGCGCTCCTTGCGTTGGTGATGCACTTACCCAAACATTGGGACCGTGCGCTGTGTTAATCAGTTATGTTCCGTTTACCCCAAGCTACCTTGCTTGCGGCTAAGCAATGAGTGGAAAATAAGTGTCCGGTACCTTTTGTGCAAAGCACCCGAAGGGCGAGTTCCTCGCAAAAGGTACCGGACACTTATTTCCCGCTCGATCCTAAATCGTCGCTCGTGCGTAGGGAGTAGCCCGATCAACACGTACCGACCAGTGGACCCGATTCTGACAAATACGCATGCTGTACGTAAAGACGAATCGATTGAGTTTCAGTAGTCATTTCATCATTTTTCATTGACTCGGTCGTTTCTGCAGGATGGCAATGGCAGTGATTGCTTCCGTACCACGCTGAAGCACGATCCTTAGTGGATCATTTGCTTCACGAATGCGAACTGCATCGAGCACCTCACCGATCGTTCGAATCACAGAATCATCAAATCTTTGTATCCGATCACCAATCTTAATTCCCGCTTTCTCAGCAGCGCCTCCAGGTGTCACCCCGGAAATCATGATGCCAGCACCATCGTTCATATCGCGTAGCTGTATGCCGAGGTAAGCCGTTGCTTGCCAGCGAATCGACACGTCCCGATCGGTTGCCGCATAATGCGGTCGCTCAAGACGCATTGCTAACTCGGCAACGACGTTAGAGGTTATATCGGTTATGCGGGTCAGTCCATTGAAGTTGATTTTGTCGAAATCGTCGGTTGGGCGATGATAATCGTTATGAAGGCCCGTGAAGAAAAACAGCACGGGAATATTTCGCGTGTAAAACGATTGATGATCACTCGGCCCGAATCCGCTAGCAACTTTGAACAACTTGAAGCCAGTCGTCCTGTTCGCATCATCAAGAATGGACTCCATCTCTGCGGCTGAACCGGTACCATAGACTGTCAAGTCATTGTCATGTAGACGCCCCACCATATCTAAATTGATCATTGCCGCCGTTGTTTCAAGCGGGAATCGCGGGTGTCGAACGTAATGCTCACTGCCTAACAGCCCCCGTTCTTCCGCAGTAAACGCGATGAACACAACCCGCCGGTGGGAACCGCAATTCGCTAAGCGAGCCTGAATCCTTTTAACGCTAGCAAGGAGCGCCGTGGTGCCACTGGCGTTATCGTCTGCACCGTTGTGAACGGCGATCGTTCCTGGCGCGAGCGAGCCTTCACCTCCCAAACCAACATGATCATAGTGCGCACCAACAATGACGCTTTGATTTGCTAGCGTTCCCTTTCCCGGCAGGACACCGATCACATTGCTGGACTTGACCATCGACGGGTTTAAGCTGGTTTGTAGGTCGACACGATGGGCAAGTGCAGTGCTTGCTGGCCGGCCTGTCCGGTCGATCCGCGCGCGAGTCTCATCAATCGAATTCCACCCCGCAGCCATTAGCAGTTGGTTAGCGATTTCCCGCGACAGCGATAAAACCGGAAGTCCTTTTACCACTAGTTTTTCGCCGGCTTCGCTGATTTCCATGACACCTTCGTTAGCAACGATCCGCTGGCGACTCATATCTTCTAGCATGCTGGCAATGGTATCGCGCCGTTGTCTTAGGGTCTGACGGCTGTTGAATGCTTCCTCCGGCAGTTCCGTCAACTGTTTAGTTACCTTGTTGAGCCTTGCGGTCTCATCAGCGATGCGAGCATCGATGCGACCACTTTGTTCCTGAATCGACGCGGCGTCGTTAACAAGCAAAACACCGAGCGCACCCTGCTTCTCGGCATTGCGAAGTTTGGTTTCAAAGTAGGCGTACTTGCTATTTTCGGCATCGTCGAATCGCCCATCAAACACTGGTCCCGCCGGTTCCTTGCGCATGATGACGACAACACGTCCGCGCGCATCGATTTTCGCATAGTCGTCGTAATCAAATTCTGGTGCGGTGATACCGAATCCGGCGAACACCAATTCTGCGTTAACGATCAAGCTGTCGCCGATCGCGAGCGGACGAAATGTCCGATTGAGTTCACCGACGATCGGTTCATCATTTGAATTTGAATCTTGCGATTTCGGATGACTTGGTGCAAAACGCAGGCGGTTTTCATCGACGGGACCGAGTGACACTGAAATCGGCACGTTAAAAGACTGCATTGGCTTGCCAGCGAATAAGTCGACCTGCAAGCCTGAGTTTGCAAATGACGTAGCGATGTAATCCGCCGCTTGATCAATTCCGCTAGTCCCCACGTTGCGACCTTGGAGCATATCGTCGCAAAAAAATGCGAGGTCAGTTCGCAACGCTGCCTCGTCCGATGGTATTTGTGCGTCAGGAACAACGCTTGGCCCCACAGTCGACTTTTTTCCGAGTTCCTCCGCGTGGGCCGTGGGGTCAACGTGCGCCAGCGGCCAAAAAACGGCGACATACACGAAAAAACGAGCTATAAATCCACCAGATTTACATGGGGGCAAATCATGTGAGAGAGCAGGAAATTTCAAAATCAACGTAATCCCCAAAACAAAAACGATTAATCAGCCCACCACAGTTGGCCTCAGTTCCGATATGTTAACGATTCGTGATGACTTTGACCCGCCCCTTTCCCCCGTCATTTTTGTACATCGAAACGTTTGATGGCATCATTGTTTGTGGTTCGAGGACGCGACCAAGGTAAACACTTTCCGCTATCTTCAAGAGCGATGCGGATCGGTCGTGAATCGTCGTGCGAAATCCGTCTGCTGGATTCGGAAGCGTCGCGTACGCATGCCGAGATTCGTGGGTCAACCACGGGCCGGTTCACGTTAACGGACCAAGGCAGCAGCAACGGAACGCTCGTCAACAGTCGCCCTGTCACCAGCCACTCGCTAGCCAGCGGTGACCGAATCGAGATTGGCGGCACGTTGCTGATTTTCACTGGTTCCGGCTTACCCGCGTCCCGAGACACCGCGCATGGCGTCGATATTGTTGCTCAAAACCGGGTTGAAGATGCATCGCGAATCGTTTCGTCGCTGCCCGGTTCCGCTAGCTCGCCGAGGGTACAGGTCAATGTCGGCGATTCCGATCGCAGCCTAGAAGTCATGTATCTGACGGCGTTAGCGGTCGGCCGGACGGATGATATTCCGGAGTTGCTCGATCGAATCTTAAGGCTAGTCTTCGACTGGGTTTCTGGCGACAGGGGTTGCATCATGCTTCGCGATAATGAATCCCAGCGACTTCGACCTGCCGCTCGTTGTGACAGGCAAGATTTCGACGAATCTCGAGGTCGCAGCGAAGCCGGACGAATTGCCATCAGTCGGACGATCCTCGACTATGTGATGGAACGAAAAGAAGGGGTGCGAACAAGCGACGCGCGCGACGATGCCCGATTTGATTCAGCGCAATCGATCGTTCAAGGCGGAGTCCGCGAAGCGTTGTGCGTGCCGCTACAAGGTCGCTATGCAATCGTTGGCGTGCTCTATGTTGATACCTATACTTCGCCGGGAGCCATCGTGCAGTCCGGCTATCGCGAGCGGTTCACCGATGAACAGTTGCGTTTGATGACCGCGATCGGCTATCAAGCCGCGTTGGCGATCGAAGACACGTTCTACTACTCCGCTATGATGCAAAGTGAACGTTTGGCGGTCATGGGACAAACCATCGCAACGCTATCCCATCACATCAAAAATATCTTACAAGGCATTCGCGGAGGCAGTTACCTGATCGATGCAGGACTGCAGCGAAACGATACCGATGCCGTCAGGCGAGGTTGGCGGATGGTCGATCGAAATCAAGAACGGATCTCGAATCTTGTGATGGACATGCTTACCTTCAGCAAGGAGCGGGAGCCCGAAAAGGTCGACGCTGACTTGAACGAAACCGTCGCCGACATTGTGGAATTGATGAAGTCGCGCGCTGACGAACATTGTGTTGGCCTGGAGATGGTTGCGGACGCCGCGCTGCCACTGGCGAACTTCGATCCTGAAGCGATGCATCGGGCGATCTTGAATATTGTCACCAACGCCATCGATGCGGCCGCGCAACGGGCTCGCGAAGAAAACGAGAACGAGGAAAATGCGCCAACAGTCGACTCACCAGAAATTCAAGGGATGGTGGTTGTCGAAACGCAGTACGACCCTCGTGGTGGATGGTCAGTGTTGGTAACGGACAACGGGTACGGAATCGAACAAGCGGATCGCGAGAAGATTTTCTCTTTGTTTGAATCAAGCAAAGGCTCCCGTGGAACCGGTCTCGGATTACCGGTCAGCGAAAAAATTCTCCGTGAACACGGTGGCCATATTTCTATTCGCGACGCAGCGATACCGCCTGGAACGTGCTTTATCTTGCACCTGCCACCATCGGGCACCGACCCCTCGGCCATCTCGGCCCAAGACACGATGCTATAAAGCCCAAATGTTATCCGCTCTCTTCCGTCTGGTAGCACTTGGCTGACTGTGCCAGCGGTTTCCAAGCCATAACGAGAGTAGAGATCGTGACGTAATTTTTCGATTTGCTCCGTACTGCCCTGGATCGAGACATAGTTACTCACTTCATCGGTGGCCAACGTTTCGTGCCATAGTACAACAATGGGCAGCGACTGAACTACGGCAAACCGTTGGTTGCTGATGCGTCCAACTTTCAGCTCGGGTTTGTCCTGAAACATTCGCAGCGCCGATCGTTGCGGATGCGAGTCCATGGGTAGGTCGGCCATCAAACGCTGTCCCTGCACAGCGATCAGTGCTGCCGAAAGCGGACAAGCACCGCCGCCAGCGGAATCAATCAGCTTGTCCAGTTCGTCCTGGGAAACAATGACGGGGTTTGATTCGCTGTGAGACTTCTGAATACGCGCCAACGCATCGTCCGGAGTCACGAAGGGGCTTGCTAGGTGAGCTTGCGTTGGGTGGTCTTGTCCAGATGATTGAGCAAAGATTGAAATGGACAAACACACCGACATCAGAATCGCTGGGAGTACCGCAAAACTTCGCTGTAATTGAGTCATAAACACCGCTGCAAATAGTACGATCACAATTCAATTCGACGGAATGAATTAGCATCCGGTCCTCGTTAACCGCCAGCTAACGCTTGAAGGCTGATTCACACTCACCTTCTATTTCCCATCGGATTTCGTTGAATGCGTTCTCAACGTTTCAAGCATTTCTCGGTACGAGGCTAAGTAGTGATCATACCCGCTTGGAACATAGCCTTCGACGATGAGGTTGCCGTCCTGATCGTATTTTGGCTTCGCGGGCGATTCCAGCTTGTCGATATACTTGTCTAACTCAGAGTCGTTCATGTCCTCGACGTATCCTGACTCGGAGTTTGACGTTCCAGTTGCACCATCGGATGATCCGAAAAGAGACCTGTGGCTTGATCTCTCGATATCGTTGTCGTTCCAGCGCACCATATGACCAAAATGCAAGTAGGGATCGACAACACGGGTCACGGGGTCCATGTCATTGACAAAGAAGACGTACTTACCATTCAGTAACGGTTCGAGAAAACGCTTCATATCGTCACGAACGACTTTCGGCTGACCGAATGTCATCACGCCAGCGATCGGATATTCGGCGTCAACGAGTAATTGATGGGCACACACAATTGCTAAACCGCCGCCAAGACTGTGGCCGGTGAGCCACGCTCGCTTAGTGTTGTATTGTTTTAATAGCGCGACAACTTGCGCGTGCATCGGACCATAGCCTTTCACGAATCCGCCGTGCATTGAACCTTGATCCGTTTTTGCTTTGAGGAAACGCAAATCTTGGAGCACGTCATACTCGTGAGCTTCAGTTCCACGGAGAATAATGATCGAATCGTCTCCGGCGTCAATTACATAGCCTTGCATTGAACCCGCGTTGATTGATTCGGAGTCCATGCCCAAGGCTGACAGTCTCAGTCGCGCTTCGACAGGTGGCATGTAGGCGATTTCGCATAAATCTAGCATCAGGCTTGCCACTGGCCACGAACAATTTCTGTCCCGCGTTGACCAAGGAGTCGCCAGCATCTCGGCTGGCGAGCGAGTCACTTCAACGGCTGGTACGAAGTCGTTGCGATCCTCGATTTCTGATTCATCCGAAATCGGGCTTCTGAAAAGGCCGACGATCAAAACTAACAAGGCAGATGCGATCGCTAGCAGTCCGAATCTTCGCAAGGCAACGACAGCTTGCGGTGCAAAGAAACGAGTCAGTGATGCGCCCAGAAAAAAGCATCCTACAACAGCGATATGCAAGGGAAGCTTACTCCATGCCGTCGCCGTAGAAATGATCAGAAAAGCGATCCCGATCAGCATCCTTGTTCGCTTGCGGGTCAGGCTGCCGACATCAGTAAGTGAATACAGGATCGCGAAGGCGATCAATAGTAATAGTGCCAGCGTTAGCATCATTGAGTTGACCCATTGAAAGTATGAAACGATAAGTGGCCATCCTTTGCCACTTGCCAGGGCGGGAACGATCGGGACTAGCTTCCGTTGATGGCTTCGAGAAACGCTTGCCGAGCTTTCTGAGCTGGCGACGCTCCCACTACCTTCGGATTCGCTTTTTGAAACACAACCGCTTCTTGGTAAGCGGACTTAGCCTGCGCGATTGCAGAATTGAACTGCGAACTGCCCACCAATTTATCTTCACAGCGATCAATCGAAGTGAAAACATCATCGAGCCAATGTGGAGGTAACATACGTTGCACCCTTTCATGGATGGTTACAGAGAACTTGCTTTTGCCGCTGCCGTTTGCTGAACACTGCACACTCGGGCGACAAAAATAGGTCGCAAACGCTGCGACCAAATCAAACTGTCGATGATTAGATCATGTTTTCTGTGAGTGTCAAGTGTTTAGCGTACACGCGCATCAAGATTGGGCGTCGAACAGTGATTTTTGCTTGGTTTTAACCAGCAAATTTAATTTCAAAAGACGATTTTTCATGGCTGGCGGCGAAACTTCAAAGAGTTCGGCCATCGGCTGGGATGCGACCTCCATGAGCGCCTGATCTTCTGCGTCCGCGCCGGTCTTGTATCGGTTTCGCCGCTGGACCTCTTCCTGGAACGAGGCGGATTCGTTGGCGCGTAGCTCGGCTAACGAGAGCGGTTCGCCGTCTACCGACAACTGATGCCACGCTCGACGAACCATGCCAATTGGCATCAACAACGATGCGGCGTACATATCAGCTTGGACTTCGATCGGATCGTCGTCACCATCGCGACAGATGTACTCTGGGCGCTTTGGATCGTCAGGCAACAGACTCGTTTGCGTTACCACGCGGTGCTGAAACCTTCGACGATGTAAACGCCAATGTCCGACTTCGTGACCGAGCGTGAATCGATACCGTCCCAACTTGCCCGGGTTGGTATCGGGTTCGAGTGACTGATCAACGCCGATTCGTTTTTCGTTCACCCACAATGCACCATGAATTTTGTCGGTGCCGAACTCGGCTTGCATGTCAAGAAAAACCAGTTTCAGTTTGAGGTATAACTCGATGATCTCTTCAATTGGAATCGGTGGCATAATCACTTGGCCATGCTCGTTCGCATACTCGGCAAGTAACAAGTCAACATCAACGTCAACTTCCTGTTGCGTCACGTAAGGCACGTTGTTTTTGCCGATCCCACGCTTGCTCATTCGTGGATCTCCTTGGAACTGCCCCCTCTCCCACGGCTCTGCGGGGGAGAGGGTCGGGGTGAGGGGGCATTGCGAATCTTTTCAGCCGCCTCGCGCAGCTTTTGCAGTTGTTCAACGGTCATGCCGTTCGTGGCTCGCAGGATATCGGGAATTACCGTTGAGCGATGAATGATGTCGGGTAATTCGTCGGCCAATCGATCGGCGAGCGCCATCCATTCATCGACGCTTTCCTCAAGCAACGTCGCGATCCGCTCCACGCGGTCAGCCGTTGGTGGCGCGACCTTTCCTTGTTCGATTTGGGACAGGTAAGTGGGGCTGACATCGACTTCTTTGGCGAATTTGCGCAGGCTGTAGCCCTTGGCGATACGCGCTTCGCGAAGGAGTTCGCCGAATGTCTGTTTCTTCTTGGCCATGGTTAAAGCTCCCCTTTAAATGCACGGTCGAGGATGGATGGCATCATGGCGTTACGAGCTGCAGACGCCGTATTGTGAACCTCAGACGTCGTCCGAATTTTTTGCAGGAGCGAATCGAATTTCAACTGGTCTTCATAAGGTGGAACAGGTACCGAAATGTTTAACATCTTTTTAGTATTGAGGGTACGATTTCTATCGGCGCTGCCTGGCGATGCGTCGCCGACATGATAGAGCCCTTCGGGCGACAACAGATAAAAGCAGAGAAAGTTCGCAGTCGCGACTCCGTCGATAGGTACAAAAGTGAGATAACGATGAGAACCAAACCGACCGCTGTCATTTTCTGCTGCAACAGCTATTGCTCCCTCCCAGGCTTTGATGTTGCTTACAAGGATATCGCCCGCTCTTACAAGATGTGGTTTTTGCCAACTGATATCGCTTCCGAGCAACGGCGGATTGTGAAATGTTCCTCGTCCGAACGAGCGAACCGAGACTTGTGGGTATGACGCTGTTACATCGACCATAGCTGGTCGTCGATCAAGTGGTGAAACGTCAGCCAGTGGTCGCTTGGGTGCAGCATCGGCGAACCGACTGAACGACGACATGAGGAAGCTTTGAGCTGTGACCTCACGTTGGCTGACTAACGTGTCCGCAGCGTCGATCATGGAGGCGATGCGGTCGATGCGGGCCACGATCCGCCGCTGCTCCTCTAGCGGTGGAAGGGGAATGGTCGCATTCAGGAATGCCTTTGGACGGACAGCCGCGTAGCCCGTTGTTCCGAATGCGGTACTGTCCAATTGCTCGCCGAGATAGTTGGCTTTGAAGATTGCTCGTAGCCAACCAGGAACAACCCGATCTAGGTGGATATCAAAAAGAAAAAAGTGGCTCGTGCAAAGCGCTCTATTTCCTTCTTCAGGCACAAAACCAATTGCTCCCTTTTTGCCCCAAATCTCCGAAAGAATTACCTGGCCTGATTTAGCAATTTGATGCCGCGTCATCTTCATTGTCGAGCCATCGGCAGAAACATCAAGAACCACTCCTTTTCCGTAGAGCTTAACCGACAGTTTTGGGTACATCCGTGACTCTGTCTGGTTGATGTATTCCACGTACTGTGTCAGTACTTCCCCAAGCGGCACCATTGGCCATTTGTTGTTGTTCATGTGCGGCTTCCTTTACGCTTCTTCGGTTTCGTCTTTGATTCCGATTCGCTGGATTTCTTCCTGATTGTCTTCCTGATTGTCTTCTGTTTTGGCAATGGTGCTGATAGTTCCGCTTCGATTGTCTCGATCGTCGGCAGGCTTGATTGGAGATTTTGGGGCAATGCACGAGTCAGTTCATATTCGGAGACTCCGATTGGATTTTGCATGCCACGCAATGCGTACTCGGCGGCGATATGATTCTTGTCCTGACACAGAATCAAACCAATTGCTGGCTCGTCCGCTTCATGCCGCAACCGATCGCTGACGACGTTCAAGTAGAAATTCATCTTGCCAGCGTACTCGGCTTTGAACGGTCCACGTTTCAAGTCGATCACGACAAAGCATCGCAAGCGAAGGTGATAGAACAGCAAGTCGATATAAAATTCTTCTTCGCCGACTTCGATCTTGTACTGTCGACCGACAAACGCGAATCCCTGACCGAGTTCGATCAGGAACGATTGCAGATGCTCTAGCAGGCCAGTTTCGAGTTCTCGTTCTTTGAAGGGTTCGGTGAGCGTCAGGAAGTCGAAGATGTAAGGGTCTTTGAGGGCTTGCTGGGCAAGGTCGGACTGCGGTGACGGTAGGCTGATCTCGAAATTGCTGACTAACTTTCCTTGGCGATTGTGGGCGTCGCTGTTGATCATCAACATCAACACGTTCCTACTCCAGCCTTGTGTGATGATCTGTTGCATGTACCAATAGCGGTGCGTCGCGTCTTTAACCTTCTCGATCAGTAGCGAGTGATGTCCCCAGGGGATCAGCCATAAGACTGAGTCGAGCGGTTGTGCCACCGCCTGTGGCACTTTTGCCACAAGCGTTGGCAAAACCTCGGATTTTCCCTTCGCGGAGGCGTTTACGAGTTGTGCCACAGCTTGTGGCACAACTGCGTTCAAGTCCCGATACGTTCGATGAAAATTCAACATCCGTTTGAGGTTTCGCTCCGAGAACCCCTTGATTTCCGGCAATTCGTTGACAATATCCTTCGCCAATCGCGGAATCACAGCGGTTCCGTAACCTTCCTCTGTTTGGCGATTCTGAATCATTGCGCCGATGTCCCAGTAGAGTCGGATTAATTCAGCGTTGATCGCTGAAACAGCACGCGTCTGTCCCAACTGAATTCGACTTTTGACGTCGGTCAAAAGAGCTTCGTAATCGAATGCGTTCATGACGTTGCTCCTTTTGCTAACTCAGCTTTGATCTCTTCCATGATCTCGATGATGCGACGTTCTTTGGCGAGAATCTCGTCGGCCAATTGTTCAGGCGGCAGGTGCTCTAACGCCTCAGTGCTCTTGGGATTCTTTTGATCCAGGTTGCACGACAATAGCGATCCGTTTTCGTCGTACTTGAGCATGTCCTCGACAGGCACTCGCCAAGCGTGATCGGTTTCTTTGCGACGCTTCATCGCAAACCACTTGGTCACGTCATCGAATTCCTCTATCTGAATCGGTTTGGTTTTTGAATAGTTTTTGCGGCCCTCAGGCGGCGGCAGCTCGTAATACCAAATGGCTTTGGTCGGGCCTGATCGATCGAAGAAAAGTAAATTCGTCGGGATGATGGTGTAGGGAGCGAACACTCCGTTGGGCAATCTAATAATGGTGTGCAAGTTGAACTCTTTGAGCAGTTCCTCTTTGATCCTGGCGCAGACGCCATCACCGAACAGCGTTCCGTTCGGCACGACCACGCCTGCACGACCGCCGATGGTGTTGCTGCCGGTCGGCTTTCGCAATTTGCGCATGATGAGTTGCAAGAACAGCAATGCCGTTTCCGACGTTTGCTTGTCTGCCGGAAAGTTATTGCGAATGCCGACTTCTTCCTCGCCGCCGAATGGTGGATTGGTCAGGATAACGTCAACGCGATCCTTGGCACCCAATTCGGTAATCTTCACCGTCAGAGAATTGCCGTAGTCGATCGCAGGTGCATCAAGCCCATGTAGCAGCAGGTTCATCTGCGCGAGCATGTACGGCAATGGTTTGGCTTCACCTCCGTAAATGCTTTTATCCTGAAGGGTCTTGCGTTGCTGGACGGTGTTGCATTGCTTTTCCAGATACTCAAATGATTCCGATAGAAACCCACCGGTCCCGCAGGCTGGATCGAGAACAACTTCGCCGAGCAGTGGATTCGTCACGACGACCATGAATTGAACGACTGGCCGTGGCGTGTAAAACTCGCCCGAGTCGCCGGCCGCGTCTCGCATTTCGCGAAGCATCGACTCGTACAACCGAGCCAGCGTATGAATCTCGTCGGTCGAATCGAAATGGATTCCATCGACAAGATTGATCACGTCGCGAAGCAGGTATCCCGACAACATCCGATTGTTGACACCATCGAAAACGGTTGCGATGACACCACGCCGTCTATCATCGGCGGTCGCTTGCAAGCTGCGCAAATATGCCAGCAGCCCTGGGCCGCGCGAACCGTCGGGACGAGTGGCTTCGTCTTGGTTGACGAAAGCGATCAGCTCGTCGCCAGTAATGCCGTCCTTGTCTGCGGCCCAGTCGCGCCATCGATAGGGCGTTTCAACCGCCAACTTATATTTCTTGCCACCGATTTTCGCGCGTGCTTCCTCAAGCTTCTCGCGGTCATCAAGAAACTTGAGGAACATCACCCAAGTGAGCAGCGGCAAGCGATCAAGGTCACCGTTAAGTCCCTTGTCTTTGCGCATGATATCGCGAGCGGATTTGATCAACGTGCCCAACTGCTGCGCCGTTGTTTTCGGGGTTAAGTCTTTTTTAGCCTTCGTGGCCGATTTCTTTGCCATCTTGGTTTTCTTCTTGCCCGTTATCCCCCGGCTTTGCGGGGGAGAGGGTTGGGGTGGGCTGATGAAAAAATGATTGAGTATGAGAAAAAAGTCATACGTGCATTTCCCCCGGAGTCCAGGGGAGAAGGGAGCCTAATTTCATAGTAATTTGTGTTATTGATACTTACCTAACTCCCCTATTTTTGATCTTTTTCATCAAGCCACCCCAACCGTCTCCCACAATTCTTAACTCGCTAAGGCTCGTCAAGAATTGTGGGAGAGGGGGCAAGAGTGGCTCATGCAGCCGCATAAAGCAGCGTCTGTAGTTGAATAATTGCTTTTCGTAATTCGTCCACGCCGCCAAACCGTTTAGCGATTTCGATCACGTTGCCATGTTGGCTAATCGGTGGCACTTCCAAAACGTCGGGAATGATGAACTGTGCCGTGCCGTGCTGAGTGTATTTGTTAAGTAGTTCGTCGAGGATTGCACGGGCTTCAGGACCAAATTGGTCGAAGAAGTCGCTGCGGTCAGAACGGAGGCGCTGCGCTCGCTCTCGACGCGTACGAAGTGGTGCATTGAAGGCAAGATGGCAAAGCAAGTCGAGCGGGTCGGCTTCGGGTTGGTTCGCCGATTCGGCTAGCTGGTCAAAGTCGATGCCACGATCTTCAAGCTTTTCAATGATGTCGCTTCGCTTCTGTGGGTCAGCCCATTCGGCGCGCAGCTCTGCGGCGTTGCGATATAGGGTACGGACTTTGTCGGCGGTGTAGTCTGTAAACTGAATGACGCGAAGCTGGATGCCATCGGGATCGAGTTCGTAAACCAGATGCGCTGCAATTTCGACTTGGCCACCGTCGAAGTAGAACTTGCGACGCGGACCATCAGGTTCATCTGGCGGTAGCACTGGGCCAGTCTCGTATTCTTGTGGTCCGTCGTGAACAGCAACAACTTCGTCCTCGACTATGGTGCCTTCTTCGTCGATCGTTTGCTCGATCTCAATCGTTGGGTCGCCATCGAAGTCGGGGTCAGCAAATAATCGCGTGGCTGATCCGGTGTAATCAAGGATGCTGAAGAACAGCTTGCCATAGTCATCGCGAACTCGAGTTCCACGTCCGATGATTTGTTTGAATTCGGTCATGGAATGGATGATTCGGACAAGCACGATGTTCTGAACCGTTGGCGCATCAACGCCGGTGGTCAAAAGTTGCGATGTGGTCAGGATGACTGGTGTTCTGCGCTCCAGGTCTTGAAAATTGCTCAAGTGGCCGCGACCAATTTCCTTTTCGTCGGACGTGACCCGGCAAACATAATCAGCGTTTTCACGAACAAGATCCGCGTTGAGATTTCCAATCGCGCGTCGCATCTCGTCGGCATGTTCTTGGTCGACACAGAAGACGATAGTTTTGGCGTATCGGTCAGTTTTCTTTAGATAGTCGGTCAAATGTCGAGCAACAGCATCTGTGCGTGCCCGCAGCGATACGATGCGCTCGAAATCCATTGTCTGATATTCTTCGTCTGGAATCTCGCGACCGAATCGATCAAGCTCGCCAGCATTCGGCCGCCAGCCTACGGCGTCCCAAGTCGTTACGATTCGATGAACGCGATAAGGGGCAAGAAATCCATCAGAAATGCCTTGCCGCAGGCTGTAGGTGTAGATCGGGTCGCCGAAGTAGTCGTAGCTGTCGGCGTTTTCTTCGCGTCGTGGCGTCGCCGTGAGACCGATTTGAATCGCTGAAGAAAAGTAATCGAGAATCTCTCGCCAGCTGCTTTTGTCGCGAGCACTACCTCGATGGCATTCGTCGATGATTATGAGGTCGAAGAAGTCGCGATCGAATTCTTTGTAGAGTCCCATCCGATTGGCATCTTCGGCGATGGATTGGTAGATGGCAAAGTATATCTCACGACTTTGAACGATCTTGCCACCTATGATTTTGTACCGTGCGTCGCCGAACGGTGCGAACGTCTTGGCCATGGGATCGTCGACCAGGATGTTACGGTCGGCTAAGAACAGGATACGTGGCTTGCGATGATCGCCGCTTTGATTCCATCGTGATGACCACAACTTCCAGCAAATCTGAAAGGCAACCACGGTCTTGCCTGTGCCAGTTGCCATCGTCAACAGACTGCGAGACCTGCCGCTGGCGATGGCCTGGACGGCACGGTTGATCGCGATCTCTTGGTAATATCGAGGCGAGTAGCCGCTGAGGTGATACGCTGGGGCAAGAACGAACTGGGCGGTTTCGTCGCTGATCTGCTCGGCATTCGTGAGGCGTTGCCAGAGTTCGGCTGGAGTGGGAAAGCTCGTTATTTCTCGCTCGATGCCGGCGATGAAATCGAACTCGATGATTCCATGGCCGTTGGTCGAATAGGCAAACTTCAAGCCGAGAATTTCCGCGTAGTCTTTGGCTTGCTGAATTCCATCGCCGGGAGCTGCGTAAGAGGCTTTGGCTTCTACGACCGCGATCGGAAAGTCAGGCTGGTAGCGAAGGACATAATCAGCTCGCTTGCCAGCCCGACGACGACCACCCCGCGCCGTGACAATAATCCGACCGTCAGTGAAAGTAACTTGCTCGTTAATGCGGTGCGGATCTTCTTCCCAGCCCGCAGATTGCAATCTCGGAACAACGTATTTCCGACACGTATCGGCTTCGTTTGCGATGATAAAGATGCCTAGCCCGCGAAGAATCAGCCGCGCGGCTGTGAAGTGAACACCGAACATGGTAATGTGTTCGTGCAGAAAGAACAAGATGCGAGCAGCTGTGGTGATAAATCAGGCTCAACGACAAATGATGTGCGCGGAATCGAGGGCAAGGTTTGTTTTAGGCATGGCTCCGAGGGAAGGAGGAAAGGGAAAGGCGGAAAGGGACTTATACACTTCATGCGTCTTGTACTTCGGTCGTTTCTCAACGAGAAGATGCTTTGTTGGTCAGCAAATTCTCTGGTGAATCGAACTTGGTGTCAGCAATATTAACCAGCTTGGTGGTTGGCAGCATCGTTCGCAAACGGTCTAAGCGTTTCACCAATGCGACACTGAGTTTGATTTTGTCGGCCGATCAGCAACGCACGAACGGTTGACTACAAAAGGTTCTTAACTCCTGAATATTTGGCGACAGCGTTTGGATCTAACTCTAAGCCAAGACCTGGCTTTGTAGAAATACTTAACATGCCTTCCGAATCCAATGGCCAGCCGCCGATCGTAATGTCGTCAATGAATGGCGAACCGGTTAAGTACTCGACCAAATCCGTTCCCGGGAAGGCGGTGGCGAGTTGCAAATCAGCGGCCAATCCAACTGCGGTGTTCCAGCCATGTGGAATGAAACGAACACCATTGTCCTGAGCCATCCAGGCAATTCGACGTTCCTCACTAATGCCGCCGACCTTGGTAACGTCGGGTTGCACAATATCGAATGCCCGGGCCTGAAGCCACGGCTGAAACGATTGCCTTCGCGTGAGCACTTCACCACCTGCGATCGCAATCGGTGAATGCTCTCGCAACAGCACAAAGTCCTCGAGTGCATCGGGTTGAAGCGGCTCTTCGAACCAGTACACATCATAATCCGCCAACATCTGTGCCGTTCGGAGTGCCCATTTGTAGCCGTTAGTCCAATAGGCATCGCTGCCACCCGCGTCAACCATCAATCTGGATTCTGGACCAATAGCTTCGCGAGCTGCTTTAACGATCGCTTCATCGGTCGCAGCGCTGACGCGACCAAATGGTCCCCAGCCAATCTTGAACGCGCGAAAGCACTGTGCCTTCACTGCCAACAGACTCTCGCGCATCTTAGCCGGCTGTTGCATCAACAATGAAGCATAGGGCTGAACTCGCTCGCGATAGCGGCCTCCCAACAACCTTCCCACCGATTGGCCTGTCGCTTTACCCAGCAGATCCCACAAGGCGATATCGATTCCGCTGATGGTATGCGTGATCGATCCACCACGACCAAGCCAGAACATATGTTGATGGAGCTTTTCGCTCACCCTTTCGGGCTCCAATGCACTCTCGCCGAGGTACAAAGGCTCAAGCAACGCCAGCGATGCTCGAACCAATGCGTCGTTCGTGAACACGCTTCCCAATCCAACAAGTCCTTCATCCGTATGCACGGCAATCAAAGTATGGACGCAATCGTCTGGGCGAAGCTCGTTACTCCAACCACCCTCCGGCGTTGCACCTCGCAAACCTGCGCAGCGTATGTCTGTGATCTTCATAGACGGTTAACCTCGTTGAAATGTTTTGGCGATTGGATGAAATTCCACCTCGTGATCGAGTGGGAAAATGGGACGTGGGCAACGGGTGTGTCCCAGGTAAGCAAGGTTTGCGCTGGATGAACCCGGTGCATCCACATGGATCATCGCTTCGCACCAAGCGGCGAACATATGCTGTTGGCAATGAGGCGATTTTACAATGACCGCATCGAAGCTACGCGGATTTTGCCCCAGCGAATAGAAAAAAGATCTGTCGTACAAACTTACTGCCCGACTGCTGATCGCTAACGTATAGATGCCGCAGTCAAGGACCGCTGAGGAGCCCGAATCCCAAACGTCGCCAAAGGACTCGCTACGAAACAAGCCATCGGCCAAGTGGCGTACTTTGCCTTCGATCAAAAGCGGTTGAAATCGACCTGCGTCCAGCGTCCCACCAACGCTGGTGCGGATGGTCGAACCTACACCCGCTGCGAACGCTTGCTGCACAGCAGGCGCATCAACGATCGGCAGCAGCGTTCTCCCTCGATATCCGCACTCAATGAGTTTCCTTAAGATGGCATTGCTGTCCCCGGAGGCTCCAGAACTGGTCGCATCGGCGGCATCGACGAGAGCGATCGTGCCACGACTTGGTTGCAGCATGCGCGTGGCCATCTCATCCAGACTCACCAACGGCACTTTCATTTTGTGACGGTTAAGCCAAAAACTCTCTGCAATCCGCAGCGATTCTCGCTCTGCCAGTTCGATGTCGTTATCGGTCACAACGAAACTGTAAGTCTGTAAACACGGAACATCCGTAAAAGGGTTGCCGATGAACATCCCGGCGGAAAGTCCGCGAGGACCTGATTCCACTTGCTGTGCGATACGAATACTGTCACCGAACGATCCCGTTGCCGTGATCAGCTCATCGCCGCGCACCAGTGCGGGTATTGCTACTTTCGCCGTAACCGGCCGAGCACCATCTAGAATCTTCACCAGCAATCGAGCAGCACGCTGGCCCGTTTCAAAAAAATCGACATGTGGGTAAGTATGGTAGGCAACAATCGCATCGGAATGCTCGACCATTCGATCCGTGAGTATGCCATGCAGGTCCAAAGAGACAACGATCGGTACGTCGTCCCCAAGCACTCGACGCGTTTCGTGAATAAGAAATCCTTCGGGATCCAATTCGTCCTGGCTCGCCATTGCTCCATGCATACAAAGGTAAACGCCATCGACCGGTGGCGCAGAACGAATACTCTCGATGAACTCACGAGCGATTCGTTGCCAACCGTCGGCGGCGAGGGTTCCACCGGAAGTGATGAAGCACGCGCTGTAAGCTGGCACGATTTCAACGTCCGACAGCTCATCGAAAACGCATAACGCTCCCCCGATTTCATTGCGAACCGAGCGGTGATAACTCAGCAGATCCTGGCCATATCGGACTCGAAAGTCAGAGTATTGGCTCAAGTGTGGATTGAATGTTGATACTTCCTGTTTGCACTCGGCGATTAGAATTCGTCGCATTTGAAATACTCTCGCTTCCTTGATGACTTTATCGTAGCTCAGGCGTCGTATAAATCGCTTTGCCTCGAACTCGGATCTCAACGTCTACCAAGTAGGGTGCAATGCCTTCCAGGTCCGGCTCGATACCCAGGCCAGGAGCATCGGGAACATTTAGCAATCCGTTTTTATCCGGAACGATGTGATTCTTCGTCATCGCGCTGGCAAGTGATTTGAGCTCTGTCGGGAACTCACAAATCGTATGAGATTCAAGTCCCGCAAACGGTTGCAACGAAGCGGACAACGCAAGGTTGGACGTGAACGTATGATTGACGTAGGTCACGCCCCTGGCAGCAGAATATTCGGCGACGTCTTTCGCGATTGTGATGCCGCCGATCCGGCCCGCGTCGATTTGCACATACTTCAGTCCGGCATAGTCGACCATGTGCTTGGCCATGTGAAAGTTGTGGCACCCTTCTCCCCCGGCCATTCCAACCGGGCCACTTTCCAGTGACAACGCGTGATACTCCGATAAGGCGCCTGAGACGAAGGGCTCCTCCAGCCAGGTGGCTCGCACTTCCTGGAGCATCCTAAGTCGAGCGCGTGCAGAGTCCAGATCGGTGTTCCAGACTGTTCCCGCATCGATGAGAAGGATTCCGTCGTTGCCAAGTCCTTCTCTGGCTGCAGCGAGCTGATCGCGATCCGCATCGACGCTCGACAATCCGAAAGGTCCCCAGCCAAACTTGGCCGCACGAAACCCTTGACCAGCGATCGTCTTTGCTTTGCCAAGCGTCTCATCGGCAGTATTACCAAACAATACCGATGCGTAAGGTGTTTTGGCGAAGCAGGATTTGTATCCGAGTAGTTTCCAAACCGGCGCATTCAATCGATGTCCTAACAAATCCCACAGAGCGATATCGATACCCGACACCGTATGGTCTGCCTGCAACAGATCCAGGCTATTGGCTCGAACCAAGTCTCCGATTCGTCGGACGTCACTAACGTCGTCGATTTTCTGGCCCAGGACGGAAGCAATGACAGGTTTGCAAGCACTATGCGACATCGGGCAGATCAAGCTGGCAATCGAGACCAGTGGAGCCGCCTCGCACTCACCCCATCCGACATGCTCGCCAGCGGCAATCCGGACGAGCAGTGCATCTTGGCTTCCGTCGCCGATGTCCAAGACTTGGGGCATCGACAAATAGTAGAAATCGACTGAATTGATCTTCATAATCCCTAACTTCATCGTGAAGGTTGATAACTAGACTGCTTAAGAGCATCGCGAGGAAACAACACCAAAATTCCGAACAGCAGCAAAAGTCCTGCTGCAAAATAGGCGGCTCCGGTCAACGACAATAATCGATCAATTCCCAGTGTCGATTTCCAAAGACCACCGAACAAGGTTGCAAAGCCCGAGACAAGGCCTCCGCATAAATTGAGCACGCCAACGGCTGTGGCTCGAAACTGTTCAGGGACAACTTCGAAAGCAGATGGGAAAATGTTCCCCATGAGCAGGCCACTAAACAATCCAAACGCGATGGCCGCTACTCGCAATTGAACGAGGGTTTCGCAGTTTCCGATCGCATGCAGACACGGAGCACATAATATCAGACTGGCCAACATCAAGTAGTATCGCGACGCTTTTGTCACTCGTAACAGTCTGTCGGCAAGCCAGCCTCCGCCAAGCAATCCAATGGCAGTGCTACCTTGAAGATAAAGCGTGGCATTGAATGCGGCATCCGATTGGCTCAGCGCGAATTTGTCATGCAAAAAGGTAGGCAGCCAGCCATACAACAGCCATAGCCCAAACACAAAAACGGGAAAGATCACGCACAGGCATTGGTAGGTCGGAATCGTAATGATCGCCAATAAGCAATGCAGGACTTTGGACTTTGGCTCGGCGTGTGCAGGCTGTTCAACCAAGCGTTCCGTTTTAAGCGATCGCAGGAATGCAAAGTACGGGAAGGCATACAGCAAGCCAACGCCACCGAGTGCGAAGAAAGCAGTCCGCCATGCACCCATGTCCGCCATCCAACCACCAAACCAGCTTCCGACAACCGTGCCAGCGATTTGAGCGGTCGTTAAGATCGCAATGGTGCGAGAACGCAACGCCGGCGCGAAAGCACCTGCAGCCATCGCGATCGCTGTTGGCATGAATAGCGATTCCGAAATGCCCATGGCGGCTCGCAATGAAAGCAGTTCCCCTCCCGATCTCGCAAAACCTGTCGCCACGGTGACCAAGCTCCAAATGACCAGACTTAAGACCACTAAGATGCGTTTGGAAACTCGGTCACCAATGATTCCTGCGACGGGACAACCCAAGGCATACACCCATAGAAAATAGGCACCGGTCAGACCTAGTTGCTTGTCCGTCATTCCCAAATCGGACTTAAGCGATGGGAACATGGCAAAGACTGCTTGGCGGTCACAGTAGTTCAAAAAGTATGCAAACCACATGAAGCCCAGGAGCAAAATGGCGTGGATTGAAACCTTCGGGTGGCTCAAGCTTTCGGGTTGGCGAATTGATTCTTCCGTTGCGGTCATGCGGACAGGACCTCGTCGATTCCAACTTGCCTGGCGATCACCGCCACACAGTCTCCTTGTTGAGTAAGGCACGGAACCCGAGCAGTGATCAAGTAACCCGAGCTGCGTGCGATGATCGGTTCGGGCGTTCGATCTGGGCGTTCCAAATGATGAATCGCTCCTACACAATCGCCAACTTGAACCCTCTGGCCGAGATCAACACCGATTTCAAAAATGCCCGACTCGGGAGCCAGCAGATAATCGTTTCGATCAAGTGCTTGAACCAAAATTGCTGGTGGCTTACCAAGACTCTCGCGAGTTTGTTCGAGACCTTTTAACAAGCCGACATGGATGAGAACGTTTCGAAGACCCGATTGTGCAATTCGATGAACGCTAGCCGGCACTCCCTCACCGCCACCAAGCTCGGTGGTGACAACAATTTTCCCTTGACTCTCTGCTTCGACAGGCAGCAAGCCTGAGCCAGCGATATCGGCATAGAGGAAAGAGAAATCGGTGTTCCAAGCCAGCATAGCCGCCAGCATTTTCTTGCGTTGTTCCTTATCGGGCACGACATGCATGTGAGAGCAAGGCACAAAATCCATGCTGCGTCCGCCGGAATGGATATCGATGATCACATCGCTCATTGGAAATAGCACCGTCGTTAGGTAATGAGCGATCTGGCTGGTGACTGGCCCTTCCGGTTGGCCAGGGAAGGCGCGATTCATGTTCATACCATCGAGCGGCGACAAGCGAGTTGCCGATCGAGCCGCAGGAAAATTGAGCGACGGAATCAAGATGATCCGGCCTGTAATCATTTCGGGCGTCAGCTCTCGAGCAAGCTTCATCGCTGCGATTTGCCCTTGATACTCATCGCCATGATTCCCGCCTAGCACTAACACGGTTGGCCCAGCGCCATTTGCAATAACGGTCATGGGAATCATCACATTCGCCCATCCGCCGATATTGTGCGAATAGGGTACTTGCAAAAAACCTTGTTGCTTGCCGTTCGAATCAAGGTTCAGAGAGGTAAAAAGCATGCTGAAAATTCTCCGCGTGGCTGCTCGGCAGCGCCTGAATCGTGAAATGAAGTGACTTGGACGACGGACATTTCGTTGTCGGGTCGTCGGACTGGATTTTATGACAAGGAACTTAAAGAATGCCTGACTCTAACCGATTTTAAGCCGTGGTTTTCCGATTATGGACAGAATGTTAGGGGGCAGAGCTTTTTTTCGGGGAATTGACGCCTTCTCTTTTGGCGGTAATAAGGAAGGGACGTGATGGTTCGCTTGGCCGCGCTGGTGTCCAGGCTTTAGCCGCTTCTTCGATCCCAAAAAAGAGTCGCCTAAAGGCTATACACCAGCAGTACAAGTTCCGTTAGTTATTTCCCGGACTATGCTAAAGAAAGCGTTGGCGATGTTCAAAGAGAAGATCTGTTGGTAGTGAAAACCTGCTTGGAGAGTCGATCGGTATGAAGTCTTCGATAAGTACCTTGACAAGAATGACGCTGCCGGTTCAGCCGCTATTTTCAATGCGGCCATGCGCATTTGTAGGTCGCTTGATCTGCATGCTACTCATTGCGCCCATTTGTTGCGCGGAGAGCGATGAGGACTTCTTCGAGTCATACGTGCGACCTGTGTTGGTCAAGCATTGTCTGGAGTGTCATGGTGCGAAAAAACAAGAAGGTGGGCTGCGACTCGATTCGCGCGATGGCTGGATGCGCGGTGGTGATCATGGCGAAGTCATTATTGCGGGCGAGCCAGGCAAAAGTTTGCTGATTCAAGCTGTGCGACATGACGATCCCGATTTACGAATGCCGCCTGACGCTAAGAAATTGACAATGGCGGAGATCGCTGATCTCGAAATGTGGGTCAAGCGAGGTGCGCCTGATCCTCGACGCGAATCGGCAGCACAGACTGCGGAACGAATGAGCCTCGAACAGTCTCGGGCGTTTTGGTCATTTCAACCATTGGAGGCTGTCGTCCCACCGCAGGACACTGCGGATCAATGGTCGCGGACGCCGATCGATGCGTTTGTTCTTGCTCAGTTGAAGAAGCGCGGATTGTCGCCCGTCGCCGACGCAGATCGCCGCACTCTGATCCGCCGAGCGACGTTCGATCTAACGGGACTTCCGCCGACACCCGAAGAGATTGATGGGTTTATGCGAGATGAATCTGCGGACCCATTGAAGACATTAGTGGATCGCCTGCTTGAGTCACCTTCTTATGGAGAACGCTGGGGACGGCACTGGCTCGACGTCGCTCGGTATGCAGACACGGCGGGCGACGGATCCGACTATCCGGTACGTGAAGCCGGGAAGTATCGCAATTGGGTGATTGACGCATTCAACCGTGACCAACCCTTTAACGAATTCGTCCGTGAACAGATCGCTGGCGATATTCTTGCTCTCAACGGTCCGCCTGAAAAATATGCTGATCGAGTGACCGCGACGGGGTTTTTGGCGATCGGCAAACGCTACGGATACAAGGCGTCTGCCGATTATCAGTATCTGGACTTCGCAGATACAATCGACTCGATTGGTCGCTCTCTGTTGGGGCTCTCATTGGGCTGCGCAAGATGCCACGATCATAAATACGACCCGGTATCAGCCGCCGACTACTACGCACTGTACGGGATCATGGAAAGCACGCAGTGGGCGTTTCCTGGAGGCGAAGAGCAGAAACGTCCCGCACACTTTCCACCTCTTGTGCCTCCCGGTGAGGTCGCGAAACGAGAAACAGCGAAGGCCGAAGAACTCGCTCGCCTGGACGGTGAAATCGCCGTACGGAAACGTGCGCGAACGGAACTTGATCCAGACTCACGGGTCGGCGGAGTGGACCTTGGCTTTGAAGCTCAACAGTCTGGGAAACCGCCCGGCAAACCCTGGTTCAGCGCCGGCCCGATTGAAGTCATTGACGAGGCACAGAGTCCGTTCGCTCATATTCATCCTCCCGGAAAATTGGGAGTTCGACTGGGAAGCGGCCAACCAACCGATGGGCTGCGTTACGTTTTCGAAAACGGCTTGCGTGCAACAGATAACAAACAGATGCACTTCACGATCGACTTTCGAACCGTCGAGTCGTCAAATGAAAAGGGGGCGTTTCGGTTCTACTTAGGCCGAGGCGTCGTCGAGTCTCTGGCCGTTGAATGCAGCGCGACATCGACCGAATTTGCGATACGAAATGGAGCCAATTGGGAGATGATTCGACCGGTCACGCCGGGCACTTGGTACACGCTGCGACTGACGATTGACCCAGCCGCGAAGACCTACTCGGGTATCGTTGGCACGCGGGATGATTTGACCGTCTTTCAAGATAAGCAGACGGGTCCGAACTGGGACGGGGTCGTTAACTGCTTTATCTGTGACGGGATCGGGCATGTGGCGGGAGCAGCATGCGGGCGAGACCTAGATAACCTCGGACTTCAGGAAACAGCATTGGGTGCACCCGATTCCGGCCCGGTCGCTCCTCGAACAGCGGAACCGGATGCTCAACAACAGATGATCAAGCTCGATGCCGAGATCAAAGTGCTGACGGAACGCCGACTGTCTGTTTCGAACGAGATTGCTTACCCAGTTGCGTATGGAGTCGCCGAAGGTTCTCCCACGAATAGTCGTGTCCAGTTGCGCGGCGAACCACATCGGCTCAGCGACGAAATTCCACGTCGAAATCTTGAAATATTCGGTGGTGAGGTCGTTCCTGCTGGTTCCGGCAGTGGTCGACTTGAGTTGGCAAACTGGATCACGCGGCCCACGAATCCTCTGACGGTTCGCGTCTTCGTGAATCGCGTCTGGCAATGGCATTTCGGCGAGGGCCTCGTCGCATCTCCCAGTGACTTTGGCTCGCGTGGCGAGCGACCGACACATCCTGAGTTGCTCGACTGGTTAACGGGCGAGTTCATTGCTTCGGGTTGGTCTGTGAAGTCGCTGCATCGGTTGATCATGAATTCGCGAACGTACCAGTTGGCCAGTGTCGACAACGATGCGAACCTCGTGGCTGATCCTGGCAATCGTTGGCATTGGCGGTACTCACGACGCTCGCTGGATGCCGAGTCGATTCGAGACGCCATGCTTGTGGTGAGTGGGCGACTTGATCGAAACGTTCCCGAGTCCCATCCGTTTCCCGCGGTAGATACATGGGGATTCACCATCCATAATCCGTTCCACGCCGTTTACGACTCTAACCATCGCAGCATCTATTTAATGGTGCAGCGAAATCGAAGGCATCCGTACCTGGCGTTGTTCGACGCTGCCGATCCTAATCAGAGCGTGGCATCTCGTCAGCCAACGACGACTCCCACACAATCGCTGTTTCTAATGAATTCGCCCTTTGTTCACGAGGCGGCCGAGGGCTTCGCGCGACGCGTCGTTTCCATTCCAGGTGACGACCACACCAAAATACGATGGGCATTTGAAACTGCACACGGTCAAATACCAGAGGCTGCCGTCGTCCGTGACGCGATCGCGTTCCTGTCAGCGTATCAACAGAAACTCGCTGGCAAGGATGCGACCGATGAGCAAAATATCGCGGCATGGTCGGCACTGGCCCGCGTCTTGTTAACGAGTAATGCGTTTCTCTATGTCGATTAAGCTAGGTTTAGATTCAATGAACATTCATCCATTCACGCGACGCGATTTTCTCAGTCGCGCATCGGGCGGATTTGGAGCTGTCGCATTGGCGGGCTTGTGCAGCGAGCTTCAAGCCGCACCTGACAATCCACTGGCAGCGCGAAGCGGCCACCACATCGCGAAAGCCGACCGAGTGATCTTCCTCTATTCGACCGGCGGCACTTCCCATATCGACACCTTCAATCATCGACCGCAGCTAACAGCGGATCATGGCAAATCCATCACGGCCTCACGGTGGCTCAATAAAACCGGAGAGTTCAACCGGTTTCTGATCAAACCACGGTTTGCCTTCAAACAATATGGCCAAAGCGGAACGTGGGTCAGCGACCTGTTCCCGCACCTCGGTTCGGTCATCGACGACGTCTGCGTGCTCAACGCGATGCACTGCGAAAGCGATGGTCACGACAAAGCAACACTGGCGGCACACACGGGTTCGGCGCAGTTCGCTCGACCGAGCGTAGGATCATGGGTGAGCTACGGACTTGGAACCGTCAACCAGAACCTGCCATCGTTCATGGTTTTGGCTCCCGCCGCACCGTACGCGGGAGCACAAACCTGGAGCAGCGATTTTTTGCCCGCTTGCCATCAGGGAACGCACGTCATCCCTGGAACCGAGCCGCTGCCTAATGTCCGACCGCGAATTGCCAACACCGATCTGCAGCAAATGGAACTGGCTCTGCTCGGCCGATTGAATCAAGCACATCTTGCGCAGCGGGCCGCTGATCAGTCGCTCGATGCGCGCATTCGATCCTTTGAGACAGCTTTCGGCATGCAGCGCGAAGCGCCCGAGGCCTTCGATCTATCACAGGAATCGGACAACACCCTTCGTTTGTACGGACTAGAGCGCGGCGCAACGAGCGGCTTTGGCTGGCAATGCCTCGTCGCGCGCAGACTGGCGGAACGCGGCGTGCGATTTTTGGAGCTCATCGATGTGGGGTCCAGTGGAAATTGGGACTCGCATGGAGATATGGGTGATCACGTGCGGCTTGCAGGAGCGATCGATAAGCCGATTGCCGGCTTGCTAACCGATCTCAAGCAGCGAGGCATGTTGGACAGCACGCTCGTTGTCTGGACGACCGAATTCGGACGCACTCCCTTCCATCAGCAAGCGGATCACGCTGGTCGCGAGCACCACAACTTGTGTTTCTCATCATGGATGGCAGGAGGTGGTGTCAAAGGAGGCATGGTTCATGGCCAGTCCGATGAATACGGCATTCTGACATCCGAGGGCGCTGTCCATACTCACGACCTTCACGCCACCATGTTGCATCTTCTCGGGATTGATCACGAGCGTTTGACGTTCCGCCACGCAGGTCGTGATTTTCGTTTGACCGACGTCCACGGCCGCGTCGTGAGTGAAATCATTTCGTAAGGCGGTCTCACCTCGCCGACGCACAATCACTAGTCTCGAAATACAATGCACGAGGGATTGCCGACGGGAGTGTATTTGCCAGTGAACTTAAGTTCTCCCGTTTCCCGATTGACTTGAAAGATGGTGACATTGTCGCCGCGCTGATTGCAACAATAGAGAAAATTCCCCGTCGGTTCGAAGCTAAAACTGCGAGGATAGTTTCCTCGCGTCCATTCTTCGCCCACGTACTTTAACTCGCCATTTTTACCAACAGAGAAAATACCAATGCTGTCGTGCAACCGATTGCCGACATAGACGAACCGGCCATCGCCGGATACCAAAATCTCGGAGCAAAAATTACTGCCAGCAAAACCAACGGGAAGTGTAGAAAGTGATTGCCGGGATACCAGCCGCCCCGTATCCGCATCGTAATCAAAAAAGACGGTCGTTGAGCCTTCTTCCTGGATCGAATAAAGCCAACGACCATTGGGATGGAAAGAAAAATGCCTAGGACCATCTCCCGCAGGTAGCGAGACGATATGCGGTTCATTCGGTGTGAGCAGCCCTTTCTGATCGTCAAATTTCCAAACCAAGATTTGATCCAAGCCTAAATCGACATGCAGTACAAATCGACCTGAGAGGTCAGCTTGTATCATATGTGCATGAGTGCGATCGTGGCCGCTGAACGCAAAGCTTCCCGGTGGCGCATTAATCGCGGTAGTCGATCCAAGCTTACCGGTGTCCTTCTTAATGTCAGTAGCATCTCCCAAACGACCATCGCCCAGTATCGGTAGTACCGCCACAGACCCACCAAAATAGTTTGCTACCAACAGAAATTTTCCTGCAGGATGAACACTGACATAAGTAGGCCCTACACCGCCGGAACGGACCGTATTGAGCAATGTCAACTGATTGGTCTCCGGGGAGATAGCGAACGCGCTGACCGTGCCTTCGTTGTCGTCACCCACACGATCGGTCTCATTCGCCGAATATAAATGAGTTTTACTAGCATCCAAAGTCAGGCAGCTAGGGCTCGTCCCTAGCTCGCAAATGCCGGCAGGTGTCAACGCTCCGGTAGCGCGATTGACTTGAAAAATATAGATGCCACGACCGTTGCCTGGCGGTAGGTCCACTTGTGTGGGCAACATATCTTTCAACGGAGAACTGAACGTTCCGACATACGCGATCAGAGGGCGAACGCCTTCATCCGACAACGCTTGGACGTGCCAAACGATCACTGACATGCCGAATGCTAACGCGGCAGACGCTGGAAGAAATGAACGACGAGTAAAGTCGCATAGATTCATCATTGAAGAACAGTCGGTAAAAATGTGGGACATCGGATGAACAACTGAGATCACGTCATTTTAGCATAGCGACGGTCCAAGGCTTACCAGGATCGATTTTCCCGACGACATCCTCCATCGGTAAGTCTTCTTCACTGTGTTTTTCTTTCACCAGCAACTCCTGCAACTTCGCCCGCAGCGGCTCCAGCCTTGGCATCGTCGACTTTCGCACGCGATTCCGATACCAAATCAAACCTTCAACAATCTTGATCCGTTTCCAGGTCGGCATCTCTTTTTCCAGCTTTGAACGCAAAAATGCTCTGACGTGGGACTCGTCAAACTCCCACACCGCCGCATTGTCGATTCGATGAAATCTCGTCAAGCCATCAAACCAAAGCCGAGCATACTTTTCGCAACTTTCCTCACGTCTAGGCCTTTCGAAGCGAGTCATAACAGATCCTCTCGAAGTCAACGACAACCATTTTGCCAGGACTCCGCCTGTGAACTTTTGTTCCCTAGACGCTTGTATATTAGCTAGCCTGCCTAGTCGTCGATATCACCCTAGATTATTCGCCACTCACCACCTGCTAGTCCCAGTTATCCCGGTCTGTGCAAGCGTAAGCCAACCGGAAATAATTAATTATCCCGGTCTGTTCACGCGCCAGCCAACCGGCGATAAATAATTATTCCGGTGTACTGCCAAAATGGCCGATCAGAGATAACTGGCATGAAACAGGGATAATTAACTTGACCAACCGGGGATAATTACCGACGATCCGGTTACCCGGTTCGCGAACCGGGATAATTACAAGTTGAACTGGCCTACTGGGGATGTAGTACCACCTTAACCTTAGTGATTATCAATCATGACAGTCACGCTTCAGTCGTTGTTCCAACAACACTACGCCAGCTTCGCTGCGAAGAATCGCGTCAGCCCTGACATGGC
>JAYVSE010000019.1:0-41424 GCA_043775635.1 Planctomycetaceae bacterium
CTAAGCGACGATCACGCATCCTCTTGCCGGAGCGATGCCAGGACGGAGTAATCCTCTAACGTTGACGTATCGCCAGCCGATTCCTTTCCGGCTGCGATATCGCGGAGCAAGCGACGCATGATCTTGCCGCTGCGAGTCTTCGGGACAGCAGCGGTGAATCGGATTTCGTCGGGTTGCGCGAGGGCTCCGATGGTCTTGCGAACGTGCAGCCGCAGTTCCTGGCGCAATTGTTCCGTTGGCTCGTAACCGGAAATCGTGACGAAGGCAGTGATTCCTTGTCCTTTGATTTCGTCAGGCCGTCCCACGACTGCGGCCTCGCAAACGGCTCGATGGCTGACGAGCGCGCTTTCGACTTCGATGGTGCTCAAGCGGTGGCCAGAAACATTGATCACGTCATCGATGCGTCCCATGATCCAGTAGTAGCCATCTGGGTCTCGCCGCGCATTGTCACCAGTCAAGTACTTGCCGGGGACCGTTTTCCAGTATTGTTCAGCATACCGTTCGGAATCACCCCAGATACCACGCAACATGCCCGGCCAAGGTTGCGAGATACACAGCATGCCACCAAAGTCGCCGGTGACCTCGTGCCCTTCTTCATCGAAAATCACGGGCACGACGCCAGGCAGTGGTCGAGTGCATGACCCGGGTTTTGTGGATGTGATACCTGGCAGCGGGCTCATCATGATGCCGCCCGTTTCAGTCTGCCACCACGTATCAACAATCGGACATCGCTCACCACCAATCTTTTCGTGATACCACATCCAGGCTTCTGGATTGATGCCTTCGCCTACGGTGCCAAGCAATCTTAAACTCGAAATTTCATGCTTTTCGACATGGTGATCACCCCACTTAATGAACGTTCGAATCGCAGTTGGGGCTGTGTAAAGAATGGTGACCTTGTACTTTTCAATGAGCTCCCAAAATCGATTTTCAGCCGGCTGATTGGGTGCGCCTTCATACATCAGGCACGTGGCTCCCGCCGACAATGGACCGTAGACAATGTAGCTGTGTCCGGTGATCCAGCCACAGTCTGCTGTACACCAGTACACGTCGGTGTCTCGGTGATCGAAAACCCATTGGAACGTTCGCTTGGCCCACAGGTTGTAGCCCGCCGTCGTATGCAAGATCCCTTTCGGTTTTCCCGTGCTGCCCGACGTGTAGAGAATGAACAGCGGCGTTTCGCTGTCCAGCGGTTCGGCTGCAAGCGTTCCGTCCTGGGCGTCGACAAGATCATGCCACCAGACATCGCGGCCTTCTAGCATCTTCGTACCCGGCGACTTAACGCGAGACAATACCAAGCAGTGCTTTACCGTCGGCGATTTTGTCAGGGCTTCGTCAACCGTGTCCTTTAATGACAACACTTTGCCGCGACGATAGGAACCATCTGCCGTGATCACCAGTTTCGCCGCCGCATCATTGTTGCGATCCGCGATCGAATCGGCGCTAAACCCGGCGAAGATCACGCTATGGATGGCACCGATTCGTGCGCAAGCCAGCATCGCAATCGGCAACTCAGGAGTCATCGGCATGTAAAGACTAACCACATCGCCGCGTCCAATGCCGAGCGACCGTAGAGCGGCGGCGCACTTGCAAACTTCCGTCAATAATTCTTGATAAGTCAGCGTCCGAGTGTCGCCGGGTTCACCTTCCCAGACGATCGCCTTACGATCGCCTCGTCCAGCCGCGACTTGGGCGTCTAAGCAGTTATAGCTGGCGTTAGTCTTGCCGCCGACAAACCACTTCACGTCCGGCGACTGCCAGTCACAAACGGTGGTAAACGGTTCAAACCAGTGGAGGTGTTCCAACGCTTCGCGTCGCCAGAAACCATCGCGATCGTTGAGTGCCTCGGCATACATCGCCTCGTATTGTTCCTGCGTCGAAATCACTGCTTGGCGAGTGAACTCCGGTTGCGGCGGAAAAAGTCGGTTTTCGATTAGGACGTGGTCAATCTGGCCCGAAGCGGCTTGTGTCATGACGTCAGAAACCTGAGTAGAAAGGGAAGCAGAGGTTGAAGGCGACACAGTTTAACAGCCTGAAAGCGAGTTTGAACTCCCGCATCGCAGAATCCTGGTAAGTTAAGGAGCGATCGGCAAATTAGTGTCGCCTTTCGCTCCGCGAAAGAAGCGTTTCTCCGTTCTTTCGCGGAGCGAAAGACGCACTTGGACCACATTTGTTGATGAACCGTAAATCTTTATCACGCGTTCGTTAAATCGCTATCCTGCGGTTCGGAGCTTGATGGGCTTGATGGTGGTATCTTGTCCCAGAACGTGAGGGCAAAGATAACAAGGACGATGGCAGCCATGATCGAGGGGAACATCCAAAAGTTCTGCCACTGAGTCATCGTGGAGGATAAAAGGTTTTCGTCAAGACCGGCAGGGAGACTTCGCGAAAGCATGTTTGCAAAGGTCGAGATGAAACTCATTGGCTCTTGCTCACCTGCTGCTGCCTTCAGTGCCGCCGTGTATTCGTTGGCCAGAGTCACCGGCGCTCCGTATTGGCCAACCGTTAAGTTCAGAGGAATACCTAAAAAGCTGTCTCCTGCCATAATCTTATAACCGAAGAACATTCCAATTCCCTGCGTCAGAAAAACAAGCAAACTCTGAGCTTGTCCGCGAATCGCCTTCGGTGCCTTTTGGTCGGTATACATAAATCCGGTTACGAAGAAAAAGTCATAGCAGATGCCATGTAGCGCGACAGCCAGGAGGATCATCCATGTCACCTGATTGGGTGCACTGAATGAGAACAGGGCGTACCGAACGACCCAGGCTGCCATGCCGACCAAGATCATCAACTTCAAGCCCAGCCGTCGAAAAAAGAACGGAATGAGCAGCATGAAGAAAATCTCGGACATCTGTCCAATCGTCATCGTCGCGGCGGCTGCACCAAATCCAGTTTGGGTCAGGTAGGATCCAGTCATTCCGTAGTAGTAAGCCAGCGGCACGCAGATCAAAGTGGAACAGATCGCAAAGACCAGGAAGTGCCAATCTGCAAACAGCTTAAACGCATCCAGCATGAAGAGCGTCCGCAGATCCATTGGCTTGCCCTTCATCGGCGGCGGAGTATGAGGCAGCATGAAGCTGAATAATCCTAGCAGGATGCTGCTGATTCCACCGGCCCAAAAAATGTTGAAGCTACTGGACCATCCCATGCCTCCCACAAGCAGGCCTGCGGCAATCCAGCCGATAGTTCCCCACACACGAATCTTCGGAAACTGATCCTGGCTTGGGATGTGACTAAACGCGATCGTATTTCCCAAGCCAAGGGTTGGCATGTAACAAAGCAGATGGGCCAGAATCAACCAAACAACCGTTGGGCCGCTTTCAGCGCCTTTCGCAGCCACGGAGGGAATCACAAGCAGGATCGCGCCGCCGACCAACATCAATACACCCATGACATGCTCGGATGCAAAAAAACGGTCAGCGATCAGTCCCAGAAATAGCGGGGCAAAAACTGCCGCAATCGGCGCGCTGCCATACGCTCCGCCAATCGCATCGCTTAACCCGGCAAAGTTCAATGCCGCACCCAGAGTCGAAAACCATGTTCCCCATGCGAAAAACTGCAGAAACATCATGATCGAGAGACGTGGGACGATACTCGAATTCGGTTGGCTCATGAGCTGACACCTGTTGGCTTTGTTAGGCGGTAAGTAAGACGGCAAGCATCGCAGGACAATGACGCCGATGATTGGCGAGCGTCTGCATGCATTCGCAATTGCGATCAGATGATGACAAGGAAAATCAGTTCGGGCAACCGGTTCCTGCCTGGGAATGCCCTGTCTTGGAGGCAAGTCAATGCCGCAAAAGCAACCTAGCAGGCAGACGAAACGGTACCGACAACTCCGAACCCGTTCAAATTGAATACGATGGCCCCATCCGCGCCGTTTAGCAAAGAACTGGATGCGATGGATCGCGGAGCTGCCCTCACTGCCACGGCACAAGCGATGAAAAACAGCTTCACACTGGTTCAACCAGATTGACCCTCTATGCCATTCGATGGATGAGTTACTATCCTAACCGAGATTCGTGTTTCCAGAAGCGTATCCTCGTTGTACACCGTTCTGCATTCATCGACCAATCATCAAAACCATTGGAATACGAACTTCTTGAGTCTGCGGTAAGGTGAATGCTCGGTTGAAAACTGTATCCGCAATCAAACGTGCATCAGCGAATTACCAAATGAATCCACCTGTCCCGTCGAAATGCGATTCGTCTCGGTTGACTCGGGCCACTACGATCACGCCAGAACAACGTGTGCTCGCTGGCTTTGAGCATTCGGCGTTCGCGATTGGCGTTGTTGAGGATGGAATTCGCGATCGAAACCCGCAGGCTGATGATGGTCAATCAGGAAACGCTCGATTTTGGTTACCTTGAGAAATGGGCCGAGCGGCTTGGCCTCGCCGAGTTACTTGCGAATGCTTGGGCGTTGGCCAACGAGTCAAAACCGTAGGATATGCGCAGGGTAAGCCTGCGGGATTCCCTAAATGTGATGTACGAAGCCACATTCAAGCGGTATCACGACGATCTGGTATTGGTCGAGGCGCCTAACAGGTCCGTAAAGCCGTCGATCTCGCGACAAGCTTGAATGTATTGCGGGCAAAATCCGACCAACCAAAAGCGGCCGTCCTGATACTTCTTGATTCGAAGTCTTCGCCGCCGATTGAAGAGATCAAAAAGCCATTTGAAAACGAGCATGAACAGTATCAAAGAGCAGATCAGATCTGGTGCAAGCACAAGCATGGTACACACGGCAATGGGACCTAGCACGAAAATCGCAATGCCGATCCAATACACCCGTCCCTTTTGCCAATAGGTCACGTTGCAGCGTCGCGGCACCAATATGAGTTTAAAAAACGGAGCCCATTGCAAGGGGATTTGTTTCTGGCGGCACTGGTCGGCGGCAACATTGGTATAGATGCACCGGGCTGGCAATATTATGGGGCTACTAGCCACCAAGCAGTCTCCATCAATATGAATCAATACATCAACGAGACGATCGTTTAGGATGGGCGGCGCTGCGTAGGGATTGGTATCCATCCCAACAATTCTAACCGGATGCTACGACGGGGTTCATCCCCGTCGGGCTGTAATCCCAACCAGAAGATGCTGGCGGTGTGAGCCTCGCTACCATGCGGCTTGTCCGCGTGGAGCGCTAATCAATCGTTATACGCATCGCTGCACGATCATTTCCAGATCATGGCCCGACGGAGACAAGCTCCGCTCGCGGCGAGATTATGGAATTAAATCTGTGCAAAGTCTTCTTGCCGACAATAGCAAATTTTTTGACAGGCCAGTTGTTGAGTCCATGGCAATTTGGGCGGCTCGGCCGAAAGCCCGCATCGGGAGACCGCAAAACGCGACTCGATTAACGGCGATTCTGAGGTTAGAATGAGATGTACCGTTCGCTTGCTTGCTGAAAGCAAATGCGAGCCCAGCCAAACGCTTGAACATTGAGACAAATTGAATGGCAACTTTTGATTACCGCAGCCAAATTGACCATGAATTGCAACAACTCGGTATGGTTGCCCAGCACAAAGTGCTAGAATTTGCTAGGTCGCTGAGAAATTCGCCAAATGATTCGGCATCTGCAATGGTAGACCTGATAGCCCAGTTTGCTGGCTCAATTCCAATCGAAGACCTGCATTCGATGCAGCGTGTGATCGAAGACGGGTGTGAACAGGTGGACGTCAATGAGTGGTAGTCTATTGCTTGATACGAACGCCGTGATCGCGATCTTCGCTAATGATCGAGCAGCTTTGGATCTACTCCGCGCAAATGAGGAATGCCTTCTGCCAAGCACCGTTTTGGGCGAGCTTTATTTCGGTGCGGCACATTCCGCAAAGTCGATCGAGAATCGAAAGCGGATTGATCGCTTCAGTTCATCAATCGCCGTTTTACCATCTGATGCCGTGACAGCGGCTCATTATGGCCGCATCAAGAATGAGCTGAAAGTCGCAGGAAGCCCGATTCCCGAGAACGACATTTGGATCGCTTCGATTGCCGTGCAGTACAACTTAACATTGATGTCGAATGATCGGCATTTCGAGAACATTCGAGGATTGACAAGGGCGGCGTGGTAGCTCTCGACGGCAATGGCACCTAGCACGAAAATCGCAATGCCGCTCCAAGACATCCGTCCCTTTTTGCCGATAAGTCACGTGGCACCAATATGAATTTAAAAAGCAATGCCCCGCTTCAATGCTGGGATTTGATCGTAGTGGGATTCGCCAGAATTCCTCAGCACACTAAAACGTTGGGAATTCTGACGAATCCCACTACACAAAACGTTCTGCCCCAGCAACGAAGCGGGGCATTGTTTAAAAAACGGAGCCCATTGCAAGTGGATTTGTTTCTGGTGGCACTGGTCGGCGGCAACATTGGTATAGATGCACCGGGCTTGGGGTTCGAGCTCAATTGGAACAGAGGCCTATCGGCCCCGGCACAGGATATGCCAGCCCTTCGGGCTTAAGACCGAGTTGCTTCAAGGTAGAGCGGAAACCTGCACTAAGCACGGAGGGCTGACACATTCTCTGCCAGTGGTGTAAACCACCAAGTGAAGAACTACGGAATAGAAAAAGCTCGAAGGGCTGCGCATCAATCAAACAGTTTGAGACCATCCTTACTAGGATCCAATCGTTTCACCAAGACCAATGGGCGTTTCGGCTTTGGCAAAGTAGTCCTGCGCTTTGGGCAACAGCTTGGTTAATTCATTGACGCGCCGATCGTCCGATGGATGCGTGGACATGAATTCTGCCGGCTTGCCGCTGGCGGCAGCAGGGGTGCCAAAGCGTTTCCAAAATCTTGGTGCTTCCGCAGGATCGTATCCTGCCTGTGCCATTAGCATTACGCCGATATGGTCAGCCTCAAGTTCATGCTTGCGACTGTACGGAAGAAGTACACCATATTCGGATGCGACGCCGTATGCTTTTAGGACAGCTTCACGTCGGACTTGGTCCTGCTTCTGTAACGCGTAGCCGACTGCCGTTTTCAACCCTGAAACGGCAGCGTTTTGACTCATCCGCTCGCCGCCGTGACGAGCCAGGGCGTGCGCGACTTCGTGACTCATCACCACGGCGAGGCCCGCCTCGTTTTGGCAAACCGGCATGATCCCTTCGTAAACGGCGACTTTTCCGCCCGGTAAACAGAAAGCATTTTGCTCTTCGCTCGCCAAAACGCGAAATTCCCAATTGAAATCGCCTCGCCCCGAAACCGCCGCAATCCGGTGGCCAACGCGAGAAACCAGCTCGTTGTACCGAGTATTGGACGATTCTTGATTTTTTGCCGTGACCTCGCCGTACGTCTGTTGTCCCAGACTGGTTTCCTGGGCTTCCGGCATGATCAGCAGTTGCCTTCGGCCCGTCATTGGGGCGGTTCGGCAGCCTAAAAGACCACAGCAATGCGCGATTCCGAGACCCAACAGGCGTAATGACGCTCGCCGATGAAGCGATGGGGAGCCGTGATTTGGTGGTAGTAAAGTAGCATTCACGATGCAAAAGTCCTCCGTTGACTAAAGATCGCTTTTACCTAGCTTGGCAAAATGTAGCAATAACGATGTTTTCTTCGCTTGTCTTTACATCGAATTGTTGAATACAATCTTAAGGTGGTTTTCAAGCTTACTTACTCACGATGGTATACCTTCGATGGCAGTTAAATTAACCGAACGGGCAGCACAGGAAGTCCGCCGGTTCCAGAAAGAGCACAATTTCGAGGATTCGATGGTGCTACGAATCGGTGTCGCAGGCGGTGGTTGCAGCGGTTTCAACTACACGCTTAATTTCGACGACAGTTTCGACGTGAAGGCAGACAGCAAATATGACTGCCACGGTGTTGCCGTCGTTGTCGACAAAAAGAGCGCGCTGTATCTCGATGGCACCACTGTCGATTGGCACGAAAGTCTTGAAAAGCAGGGATTCACGTTTGAAAATCCAAACGCGGTAAAGTCCTGCGGTTGTGGAAGCTCATTCCAAGCCTAGACGCTGGAACCGTTATCAAAAAACAATCCACCCCACGTCGGTCTCGATCGTGGGGTTTTTTGTTGCATTTTGTATGCGCTTACCTAGGGCAAATCACTTTTTCACAATTGGCTGAGCCCGTCGACATAAGCACGACGCGCCAGCGAGTGAATCGTGGGTGACACTAGCGAATGGCACTCAACCTCTGCCGAGCCTCTTGAATCGCACGCCGCTTTGCCGCCATTCGCCGGACTAACTCATCAGCGGTGACGCCAATCAAAATGACTGCGCCAATAATTGCGAATTCAAGCTCGTCAGAAATCTTCATCAGCAGAATGAGGTTGTTCAATATCTGCATGACCGCCGTGCCAACGATCACACCCAAGATCGTCCCTTCTCCACCGCGGAGACTGCAGCCGCCAAGCACCGCTGCGGCAATCGCATACAACTCAAAAAAATTCCCAAAACTTGAAGGTGAAACCGAATTCGAATCGAGCGCGAACAGCATCCCACCAACGGCGGCGGCCATCGTGCAAATCACGTAGGCGATCATCGTAATTCGAGAAGTATTGATCCCGCTATAACGAGCCGCTTCTTCGTTACGTCCAAGCGCCAGCAGGTAGCGTCCCCAAATCGTCATGTTCAAGAAAATGGCGGCGACGATTGCAACCGCTACCAAAATAAACAGTGGATAGGGAATGCCGAACGTCTCACTTCGCCCGGCATTGTCCCAGTTGAACAGCACCCACTTGCCACTCCCCAATTGACTCAGATTTTGAGTGAACTCATTGGCAAAGCCGACGGGTTGGTCATTCACCAGCCAGCGTGATGCGCCTCGATAGATTAACAAACCGCAAAGGGTCACGACAAACGGCTGCAAGCGAACTCGCGTGACAAGTAGGCCATGGACGAGCCCCAATAAGCCAGCGATCCCCAGCACCGACAACAACGCCAGCGGCACCGACATTCGCTGCTTACGCTCTTGCGGGATCACCAACCAATCGTTTGAAAAATCTCCGCCCAAATCGCGTTGCAAGGTCAGGGTCGTTCGGTCGGAGGAAGTTTCGACCCCGGCGATCTCCATTTGTTTCTGCCCTTGTTTCGGATGGACCAACGTGACCTGGTCGCGGATGTCGAGATCCGGCAGCGCACCTTGCAAAACAATTTGTGCTAACTGCTGGCCTTCTCCTTGGCGAAATTCGGCGATCGGGTAGACCTTGGCAATTTGACCGCTGTCATCATCTCGGCTCAGATCGCCTTCGACCGTAATCAGGCTGGCAGCACCGGCGGCTGATCCAGAGCCATCGTCCAACTTTACGGATTCAACCTTGGTGACTGACAGCAGCGAGTTGCGTGCCCGCCGCGAACCAGAAAGTCGGATCCGGTCGCCAACGACAAACGAAGCGGAATCCTCACGGACCAAGATCGTTTGCTCGGCCGCGATCAACTGCACTACGTCGCGGCTATCGAAAGCTCGATAGTCGACGTGCAAAAACATCGCCAAAAGGCATCCGGCTAAACAAACGACCGATCCAATCGAGAGATCGATGCCGCTAGTGATGATCACGAACGCCACGCCGATCCCTAGCAAGCCATACATTGATGTACGACGGAGCAGGTTTTCGATGTTGTTCGGCTGCAAAAACGTCCCGTGAAAGATGTCGTACCAAGGGTCGGCCGTCATGACGGTCATGAACGCACAGAGGGCACACAGCAGCCCCAGGATACCAATCGATTTGATGTTCATGCCACTTGCCCCGTTGCCAAACGCATGATCGCTTGCTCCGAAAGTTCGTCGCGCCCGAGTTCGCCGGTCAATCGCCCTTCGTGCATGACCAACGTGCGATCGCTCATACCCATGATCTCTTCCAATTCACTGGACACGAATAAAATCCCCATCCCGGCCTTCGCGAGTTCTTCCATCAAGCGATAGATCTCCTGCTTGGCCCCGACGTCAATTCCACGAGTTGGCTCATCCAGCAACAGCAAACTCGGCCCCAGTGCGAGCCATTTCCCCAGCACGACCTTCTGCTGATTGCCACCGGAGAGAAAGCGAGCGAGCTGGCGATCATGGGGTGTCTTGATGCGTAGCTTTTCAATCATTTCTTGGGAATCGCGTCGTTCACGCGATTTGTTCACGAAACCGCCGCGCCGACGATACGTTCGCAAACCGGCGAGGCCGATGTTTTCTCGTACCGACAAGTCTACCAATAGTCCATGTTGCTTGCGATCTTCGGGAACCAAGGCCATGCCCGCGTGAATGGCAGCTTGGGGACTTTCCAACTGGACAGCGCGCCCCTGAACCCGTACCGAACCGCTCAGTGGCTGGTCGATGCCAAACAGTGTTCGCAGCATTTCCGTTCGTCCTGCACCGACAAGCCCGGCGATCCCAACAATTTCGCCCCGACGGACGGAAAAGGATAGTGCGTGTTTGGGCCAAGTCGGTGTGACAAGGTTTTCAACTTCAAGCAGCACGTCACCGATGGCGTGCTGTTGGCGACCATAGAACTGCGAAACCTCGCGACCGACCATGCGGTGCACCATGTTCTCATGAGTAATCTGCTCGCGCGGCAATTCACCTGCGTTCGCCCCATCGCGCAACACCACAACCCGATCGGCAAGCTCGCGAACTTCGGCTAAGCGATGCGAGATATAGATCACGCTCAAGCCTTTTGAACGCAAGTCCTTGACCACGCGGAACAACTGCTCGGCTTCATGACTTGATAAGCTTGACGTCGGTTCGTCCATGATCAACACGCGCGCGTTGACCGACATCGCTTTGGCGATTTCCACTAACTGCTGCTTGCCGATGGAAAGGTTGGTCAGCGGGTCAGTGGCCGCGACTTTCAAGCCAACCCGTTCCAAGACTGCGGTCGCGTCCGCATTTAATTTTCGCCGATTGATCAAGCCCCAACGATGAGGCTCACGCCCCAAGAAGATGTTGGCACCGACTTGTAGGTTATTCGCTAAGTTCAACTCTTGGTGAATCAGCGCGATTCCAGCGTTCATCGACGCAGTTACTGAATCGAGTGTCACCGGTTGGCCGTCGACAAGAATCTCGCCGGAGTCAGGATTCTGCACTCCCGCTAAAATTTTCATCAACGTGCTTTTGCCAGCACCATTCTCGCCAATCAAAGCGAGGACTTCACCTGCCCGAACGGTCAGATCCACTTCGCGCAATGCCCGGACGCCCGGAAATTGTTTGGAGACTTTTCGAACCTGCAAGACAGGGGGCGCCGAGTCAGACATCAGTTTCTATTTGCCTGTCTTCGCCTTCAGGTCCGCCCAGTATTCATCGACATTGTCTTTTGTGATCGACCGCGGCGGGATGTCAACGTACTTGGACGCTGGGATCGCATCTTTTTCCTTGTTCAAGATATTCTTCAGGACACGAACGGATTCATATCCATAAAGGTAAGGATTCTGAACAACGGTTCCCGCACAAGTTCCATCTTTAATCGCTTGCAGGGTCACATCGTTTTCATCGAAGCCGATCAGTTTGATCTTTCCGAGTTTGCCCGCTTTTTCGATCGCCTGATAGCAGGCTGGGGGATTGTATTCGAACAGGCCAACCATGGCGTCCAGATCAGGATAGGTATTAATCGAGTCTTCAGCTTTGTTCTGAGCAACGTCGCGTTTGCCTTGGTCGGTAATCGTTCCTAATACGGTGTACTTGTCGCCTTTGACGGTACCGTCAACGGGATCCCACGCGTTCGTCTGAGCGGTGTAGTAAGCGATATCCCGATCACGGTCCATTAAGACGTCGATGACACCTTGGCGTCGGTACTTACTATTGTCTTGTTCAAGACGACCGATGAATAGCATCACTTCGCCGCCCTCTGGCAGGGCTTGCTTGACTAACTCGCCGCATGCTCGACCGGCGGCGTAATTGTCCATGCCGATGTACAACAAACGGTCGGCTCCTGGGGCGTCCGAGTCATGGGTAATGAGGGGAACTTGCTTCGCGATTCCGTTGAGCCATTCGATTTGGTTATCTGCATCAAGCGGGCTAATGGCGATCGCGTCAACCCCCGATGTCAACAAGTCTTCCACGATCCGCTTTTGCTCGACTGCGGTTGCTTGTGCAGGCATACGAACTTCGACCGCAACACCAAGGTCCTTTTCCGCGTCATGGCATCCCGCTTCGGCAATTTTCCAGAAGTCGGCGATTTGATTGGTGATGAACGCAACAGTCAACTTGTCGTTGCTAGGTTGACTGGTCGGTTCAGGGGTGACTGCCGGTTGCTCGCCGCTGCGGATGACGCGAACGCCCTCGGATGGTGGCTTGGCACCGCAACCGAGGCAGCTTACTGAAGCCAGTAAAATTGACCAAAACCCAAGTCTCATAGTTAAACCTTTGTCCAAGACGCTCAAGGAAACGAATCATATCCTCATTTCACGAAGGCCGATTCTAAGTGTGAGCGAGAGGCGAAACAAGTCTCGCAGGCAAATCACGATTAAACCTGTGGATTGAACGTTCGCAACACCTTACGGCCTTTATATAAATTCCAGATATCGACCGGCTGCAGTGGACGAAGCCTTGCTCCCAACGGAATGTGGACCGTTTCAAGTCCGTCGGTAAGCACGCGACACGGCTTGCCTTCTCGCGTCGCGCCATAAACCGCTGCATGCTCATCCAAGAATACGCAAAACAGCTCTGGCTTCAGCTCTTCGTACCCAGCGCGATCTAAATGGACTTGCAACGCTTCGACAATGCGTGCTTGGCCCTTATTCAGTTGGCTCGCCGGAACGGTAAAGATGTCGTCGTGTTCGGCTTGCCAACCTGCATAGATCGCATAGATGTCATCGACTTGCATATCTGCGACATCACATGCCAACGCAAACACAGCGGGTCCCGAGATCGCGATATTGCTATAACTGCGCTGCCCCAAGTCATAGTGAAACCGCACCAGGAAACAATCGACCGGGTCGTTGAACCCCGGCCACATCCATTGCTTCTGATCAATCATCTCGACCGTTGTCGGTGGAATGCCAAATCGGTCTGGCTGCGCGAGCCAAATCGCGACTTCCGATTCAGCCACCGCCGCTTCCGTTCGATATCGCATCTCGATTTCATTTTCGAACCCGAGTTCCTCCGCGTAAGCGATCACACGCAACCGCGCCGATGGTTCGCTGGCTAACGATAGGAGACGCTCGCGACCACCGCTGTCTTCCATCCTTGCTAACGCACCGGCTGCTTCGCATTGCACCCGACGGTGCCGCAATTGCATCGTTTGCTCCAATCGTGGACGTGAAGTTTCATGCCCAATCAAACCGAGCGCGTCGCACAATGAAACCGATAGCGAAACGGCTTGTGCCAAACGTTCTTGAACCGTGGGCACATCATCGCCAAGCGTTGAAGGGTCTTGTTCGAACCTTTCAAGTCTTCGCGTGACGGCGCTCAGCAAGCGATTCAGTGTCTCGATGTGCCCCGTCGCCGGATGAGGTGCGATCAACTTCAGGCGTGTGACGTAATTGCCCAAGTCAAGTAATGGCGAAGCGATCGATGGATGCTCAATCGCATCGAACAACTCCGGGAACACGGCCTGCACTGGCCAATCACGATACTGCATCAACGGGCTCAGCACTTGTGCCGCTTCGATCCAGTTCGCTGGCGGATTCACTTTCAGATACGAGACCAGCAACGTTAGCGATTCTTGAGTCCGAGCAATCGCCAGCAGGTGGAGCAGCAAAAAGCGATTGAGGCAATTCTCGGGAAGCGATCGTTCAACAGCGGCAATCACTTTGGGATCGAACTCACGTATCGCTGTTTGATCGTCGCGCAGGGCAAGTAGATGGATGCCTCTGAGCAGTGCGGCGATCACTGCCGGGTCCGACGTTTCCAAATCATCGGCACGCAGGGCCAGCTCCCCAAGTAACCGCAATCCGTCGGCAGGTTCGGAACTACCGACTTGCCGTAGCGTCAAGGCAGCGGCAACGGGGTCCAAGTTCGGTCCCACGAGAGAGTCGAGCACATCGTCCTGCAACACAATCATTCAGCACATTAAAAGGGGAAAGTGACAGCGTGTTCCCAGGCAAGAGCCTGCCAGACACTTGCCTGGACTGAGTGAACCGACGGCGCTAGCCGCGGGCATTGCGTCCGTTAGAGCCTTGTAAGGCCCGAGGCTAGCGCCTACGGTTCACTCGAATTTGAAACAACGAAGCAAGTGCCTGGGCACGAGCGCGTTCATAATTTAGCATGTTTTACCGCCAGTCCACAGCTAGTGTCACCTGACGGGTACGATTATCGATTGTAAGCCGCCTGGCGTAAGCCTGCGGGCCGACGGGATGCTCGCGTTCGATTGATGATTGAACGCTGCGAGTTGGATTCGGTGGCGTTCGGCATTCGGTCGTGGAGCGTCCGCGCTCAGCAATTCAGCCCGCACGCTTACGCGTTGCGGCTAACGTAAGGATCGACCGAAAAATAAGTTCCCGGATTCTATGATGAAGGGAATCACCCATCGTGACGAAGGGCATCAATGGGGTTCATCAGCGACGCTTTTCTGGCCGGATAGTATCCGAAGAAGACGCCTACCAATAGCGAAAACACAATGGCTAGAAGAGCCGCAGGAATACTAACAACAGTAGGCCAATTCGTAGATGGCAAGAAATGATTGATCAACAGTGTTGCCAGTGTCGAAGTTGCAATTCCGAGGCCTAAGCCAATGCCTCCACCGACTAGCGATAATACCGTTGATTCGATCAAGAATTGACGCAAGATATCCTTACGCTTCGCCCCCACCGCACGCCGGATCCCAATTTCGCGAGTCCGTTCGGTCACCGTGACAAGCATCATGTTCATGATGCCAACGCCGCCAACAAACAATGAAATCCCTGCGATCGAAGCTAACATTGCAGTGATCGATCCCGTAATTGTCTTTAAAATGCCAGCGATTTCCGTCAGACTCTGGACTTGAAAATCTCCTAAATCGCTGAACTCAATCCGGTGTCGGTCCGAAAGCAGCTCTCGTATCTCTTGCGTCGCGCGGTTAACGGTATCATGGGAGGAGGCCGTCGCCATGATCGCATGCACGTGGCTGAATGTCTCGCCCTGAAGTCGCTTTTGCACGGTTGTATAAGGCAACAACACAACATTGTCCTCATCTTCGCCAGCGAGGTTTGCCCCCTTTTCGTCGAGGACGCCGATGACGCGAAACGGCACATCACGAATGCGGATCTGCTCACCGATTGGGTCAGTGGTTTGGAAAAGATTGGCCACGATGGTCTTTCCGATCACACAGACTTTATCGGCGGATTCAAGTTCTCGGTCGGTAAAAAATCCGCCCGAGAGAATTTGCCAATTTCGTATCGCGATGAAGTCCTCGTTCACGCCAAGAAGTTCTCGGGGACTCCAATTGTTGTTGCCATAGATCACCTGCCCCGCAGTTCCAACGATCGGCGACACCGCGGATATTGACCAACACTCGCGCTTGATCGCGATTGCATCATCCGCAGTCAGTGTAACAGCCACGTCCCGTTGAACTCCACCTCGCTGTTGGCTCTTCGGCATGATGATGATCACGTTGGATCCGATGGACGACAGCTCGCTCGAAACAAGTTCTCCGGCGCTTTGGCCAATCGAAACCATGGTGGTCACGGCCGCGATGCCGATCACAATGCCAAGCACATTCAAACTCGCTCGCATCCGATTGGCGACCAGCGATCGGATCGCGATGCGATAAGCCATGATCCACTGAAGCATCATTTGTCGTCAATTCCGATAACCAGTTGGCTGTCTTTGGCAAGTGCCGTTGATTCGACCTGGGTAAAGCGATGATCGCTCAATCCCGTTTTCACTTCGATCGCTTTCAACTGAATTCCGTCCAAAACCCAAACGTGTCGCTGTCGCCGTGTGGGGTTAATGCCTAGGACCTTTTGCGTGTTGGTCGCCGTCGATTGGGTTGCTGGTTTGTCTGACTGCGAATGATCAGAGCTACCGAGCAAATGTTGGTCCTCCACGCGAACCCATTGCTTTTCTGGGAAGAACCTCAGTGCTGAATTCGGAACTAGCAGCGAGTCGCTAACCTGCTCGCTCGCAAACACTAGGTTCGCCGTCATGCCTGGCATGAGTTTGAGGTCGGGGTTCTCCGTGGTGACAATGACTGGATAAGTGACGACGTTCTGTACGTGGGACGAGCGAAACCGGATTTGCTCGATCTTGCCCGTGAAGATCTCGTCGGGGTACGCATCGACAACGAATGAGACGGTACAATCGCTTGCCTGTGATTTACGGATCAGGCCGATGTCAGCTTCGTCCACCGAGGCATAAATGTGCATTCGCTTATCCATGTCTGGCGCAATGACAAACAGCTCTGGTGTTTGAAATTGCGCCGCCAAGGTCTGCCCAAGATCAATCTTGCGATCGATGATGATTCCAGTGATCGGGGCAACGATCTTTGTATAGCCCAAGTTCGCTCTCGAGTTCTTAAGCGCCGCTTCAGATTGTTGTACCGCTGCTGCGGCGATTTTCACTTGTGCGGCGAGGGAGAGCTTTGCGTATACCGAAGTATCAAGCTCGGCTGCGGAGATGTAACCGTCACCCTGTTTCTGCAACTGGCGACTGCGATCTAGTTCTCGTGACGCCTGTTCAAGCAATACACGAATGCGTTCGACTTCGGCCATGCGATTGGCTAGGTTCGCTTCGTCCGATTGAACGGTTGCCAGGATGATCCTTGGGTCGATCGTTGCCAACACATCTCCGGCGGTGACGCGATCGTTGAAGTCGGCGTTAAGTTCACTGACCGGACCCGATGCAAACGCCCCTACAGAGACCTGCAGGACGGGCTTCACTTCGCCAGTCGCCGTAACAAACGTTTCAAGCGGACCGTAGTTGACGGTTGCAAATCGATATTTCGGGACATTTCGTTGCCGCAAGTACGTACGCGCCGGCCCATAGGCCCCATAGGCCATGACCGCAAACGTACCAATCAATAAAAGCCATCGCATCGAAACGTGTCCGGTTTTTGAAGTGGGATAGGCTTCCAGCCTGTCATTTTCAATGCGACAGGCTGGAAGCCTATCCCACTAATTGATCGAACGGTCCTTATTTGCCGCTCGATGCATAGCGGCAGTATACTAGGTTCGTGGTGCTCGAGTAATTTCTGCAAAACGACAGGAACTGATCATGCGACTTCGAATTGAAAGTGATGATGAACGCTTGGCGTTTACAAAGGTCGAGTTGTTCGTCGTAATCTCGATCATTGCGATCTTGATTGGGCTGTTGATTCCTGCCGTAGATACAGGTCACCGTCGGGGTCACGCCAATATATGCTTATCGCAACTCAACAACCTGTCGAAGGCTGCGATCCAATACGATATGAACAAAAAGCACTTTCCAGGTTATGTCAATGATTTCGGCAACTTTATCGGTACGTCCGACCCGTGTGATCCTGAATCGCGTGTTGGCGATTGTCGATCGGGCGACAAAAAAATCGGTAGTTGGGTTGTGACGCTAATGCCGTATCTCGATGCGCAGGCAACCTATGAAATTTGGACACAGGACAAGTATCCGGTGCTTGGTCGTCGCAATGGAGATCTTCGCTTCACTGAGAGCGCGGCACCCAATCTCGCGCTCATGCAGTGCCCCAGCACCCAGACTTTCGATTCTCCCCAGGGCCGAAACAGTTACATTGCCAACACGGGCATGCACCATTTGAATTCTGCAGGTCTGCCGATCGTTGTTGCTCGCGCGGATGCTGTCGATGAACAAACGATGCCAACAACGATTTCGTTCCTTGATTCCATGCAGATCGCCAATGGTGTCTTTAATAATCAATACTCGACGTCGATCGATTCAGCCGACTTTCCCGCTGGTCCTGCGGTCACGCTTGAGGATTTTAAGGACGGCCAAGGCAACACGATGTTGTTTTCAGAAAGCCTGCAAGCGCTCCCTTGGCACCAGCTTGATACTAATTCCGATATCAGCGCTCAGTTGCTTCAGCCAGCGAACCCCGGTGACGAAGTTGCTTATCCGCCGATGTCGAGATTTACGCAAGGAATGGTTTGGCATTACGAGGACCCTGAGGGTTTTGGTGGCGCGCCGCGAGTTGCCACCAAGCGAGGGCGATCGATCAATGGAACGATCAACAACAAAGATATTTATGCAATCAAAATGAACCGAGACAATGCACCCGATCTGGCCCGTCCTTCGTCAGCGCACGCCTATGGTGTCTATTGTGGATTCGCCGACGGCAGTTCCAGGTTTATCGTGACACGATCGACTATCGCGTTTACCAAGCAATGCTGACGCCTCGTGGAAAGAAAAGCTCGGTGCCAATGCCGTCTTTCGTTTTGCAGCCCTAAGGATTGGGCAGGTTCGCTATTTCGTCGCCCAATAATCCAGAACGGTGACTTTCTCAAGATGAGGCTTGAGGACTTCAACGAACGCAGTGTGGGCTGTGTGAGGTAGGTATGCGGCTCGATCTTCTTCGCTTTTGAAGGTCACAAGAAAGAGATGCGTTAAACCACCGGCAAGTCCTTCAGGACTATTGTTAGTGCCATACTCAAAATCAGCGATCTGTGGGATTTTGCTCGGTAACGAACGAAACGCATCAACAACGGTTTTTACATCCGCTTCGCTGCTGCTGTCTTTGAACTGAAACATTACAACATGCCTTAGCAATTTCGACTCCGGAGTTTTTTCTTCAGCTTGAGTGTCTCGCAAAAATGCCGCCGCGCAGACGACAGTAAATAGTGTTGCACAGATCGCGGCGGAAGTGCGAAACGGTGATTGTGATCTTGGCATAGACAATCGTCTCTGTAGAGTGAGGGTAACTGCGACGGGAATTTGGACTTGGCTTATCATAACAGTCAAAGTGATCTAGTACCAGATTCCAGAACTGCGATTGCCTTATTCGCCGACGATAAAGCTAAGGATCGCTCGATCAATTAATGGGATAGGTCCAATGGCGTGGACTTAGTGAACCGACGGCGCTAGCCCGATCGCGAAGAAGAAATGACGTCTGCCACCCCGCAAGGAATCCCGCTGGCTCGCCCAGCGGAAGTTTCGGCTTTGGCCCTAAGGGATTGGTCGACGGAGCTTTCTGGTGTAGCAGGGCCAGAACCGAACGATCTGCTGGGCGAGCCAGCGGGATTTATTCAAACAGGATAGTTGTGTAAATACCGGTGAGCCCGACGGAGCCTAGGCTTTAAGCTACCAATAGGCTGAATCGGTGCGGAACAAAAACGGCTTTGAAAAAACCGGTCAATTTGGACTGCAATACCAAATTTTTAACAGCCCACGGCAAGCCGGCGGGATTATAGAGTATCCTTACTGACAGCCTGTTCCATTCCAAACTATCAGCAGAAATTGATTTACCGCTTGTTGACCAGCCTCGCCGCAATCGAGCCGAACGATTCTACCCGCGTCGCAAACGCGATCGAACTACGGTCTATCACCAAAGCCTTTCGTGGCTTTCAAGCGTTGCATGATATTACGGTCGATTTCCCGATTGGGGTCACTGGTCTACTGGGACCCAATGGCGCTGGCAAAAGTACGCTGATCAAAATTCTGCTTGGGCTACTGCGCGCGTCCTCAGGCACCGGCTTGGTGCTTGGCAAAACGATCTGGCGGCAGAGCAAACAGATTCGACAACTCGTTGGTTACATGCCCGAGGACGACTGCTACTTGCCATCGCTCTCCGGTGTCGAGTGCGTTCAGTTCGCTGCACGACTCAATTGTCTGCCGGCGACCGAGGCACTCCGGCGAGCACACGAGATCCTTGATTTTTGCGGGGCAGGGCAGGAGCGTTATCGAACGGTCGAAACCTACTCAACCGGCATGCGACAGAAACTAAAATTTGCGCAGGCTCTTGTGCATGATCCATCGCTATTGATTCTCGATGAGCCGACTTCTGGGTTGGACCCGGATGAACGTGATGCGATGCTGAACCGCATCCGAGTCTTGTCCCGATCACACAACAAGAGCATCGTGATCTGTACGCATATCCTGCCCGACGTTCAGCATGTAAGTGACTTTGTTGTGATCCTATCGTCGGGCCGAGTTTCGGTTGCAAAGCCAATGGTAGAATTATCGCGTCCGCTGGTGCCCGCGCTGCAAGTGCGCACACAGGGACCACCCGATGCGCTGCAAGATGCGCTGCGCCGTAAGAACTTGGAGACTAAACTCAGCCCAACAGGCTTGCTGATCGTCAACGGCGATTCCGAGGAATGCATAAAGACGATTTGGCAATCAGCAGCAGAGCAGGGCACTGTGATTCGTTCTCTGACCCCAGCCCGCAACTCGATGGAAACTATTTTCTTGGAAGCGGTTCAATCCATGCCTCAGCAAAGCAACCATGCCGATTCATAGCGCTGCCTATCGAACCTGGGAAGGACGACGGGTCAGCGAATCGGCCCGCTGGATGACGATCTGCTCAACCGGAATCTCTCGCGCCTACCAATCTCGTTGGCTCAAGCGACTGTTGTTTTCAGCTTTCTTGCCGCTGATCTTCGTTGGCATCCCAATCTTCTTGTATGAACAGTCTGGTCGCGATCCAATGCTTTGGCAGGCATTTACGACGTCTGTACGTAACTTGCCACAAGCATCGATGCTCGGGGACGCGATCGGCAGATTGCCGGACCGTCCAACACCCGACGAGTTTAACGCAATCCGACGCCCAGTCTGGTCGTTCTTGATCCTGACGTTTCTTCGATACCCGCAGGCATTTCTGGTGGTGCTTGTCGTTGGGATCGTGGCTCCGCCGTTGATCTCGCAAGACCTACGGTTTCGCGCCTATTTAATCTATTTTGCCCGACCGATTTCGCGACTTGAATACATTGTTGGCAAATTCGGCATCGTGGGTTTTTTTCTATTGGCGATTTCAGCATTACCCGCATTTGCCCTTTATGTCGCAGCCGTCATGCTTTCGCCCTCATTCGAAGTCGTGTTGACGACGTGGCACTTACCCATTCGCATTCTGGTCGCGTCGGCATGCTTGGTTATTCCCACGACGTTGGTGGCGCTTGCGTTCTCATCGTTGACCGTCGAGAGTCGTTATGCAGGATTCGCCTGGTTTGCGATGTGGATCATGGGACATGTCACCTATTCATCGTTGGTCGCCATCCCAACATTTCAAGCGGAACGAGCCGGTACAACATTTGAACCGGGATGGCGGATTTTAACATCGCCTTATCAAGTCCTCGGCGTTGCGCAGACCTACGCGTTTGGATTCGAAAGCCACCCTGAGATGGTCGTACCGTGCTTTCTAATGCTTGCGATCGTATCGCTTGTCTCGCTGGCCATTCTGTTTCGACGAGTTACCGCCCCAATGCGGGTTTGACCCTGTTCATCAAATTCTCAGGTGCGGATGTGCTGATTGAGCTAACCAATACGACGCGATTGTATGGCACTGTGATTGGGGTCAACGATATTACGTTATCGCTGGCAACCGGTGCACATGGACTATTGGGACCCAACGGTGCTGGCAAAACGACGCTATTGAATCTGATCACGGGTCAATTGTCACCAACCATCGGAACGGTGCGAGTGCTTGGGCTAAAGCCGCGTTCGAGCGCAGAGTTATTGCGTCGAATCGGCTACCTGCCAGGAACCGAAGGCATGTATGCTGACGTATCGGCAATCGAATGGGTTACGTACTTGACTCGCATCCAGGGATTCAATGCGAGCGATGCCAAGCGACTTGCTTTGCAGGCACTCGAACGAGTGCAATTGGTCGAACACATGCATCGTAAAATTTCGACCTACTCGCGCGGCATGCGACAACGTGCGCGTCTAGCCCAGGCGATTGCACACGAACCCGATTTTTTGATCCTGGATGAACCTTTCAGCGGCTTGGATCCAATTGCACGGCACTCGATTTCAGTGCTACTGCAGCAATGGATTAATGAAGGACGCAGCTTGCTGGTGTCTAGCCATGTGCTGTATGAAATCGAATCGCTAACCAGATCATTTTTGCTACTTAGCGGCGGTCGCCTGTTGGCGTCTGGGTCAGCGGACGACATCCATACGCTGCTGACCAATGTGCCCTCGGAAGTTAGCTTGCGAGTCGACAAGCCACGTCAGTTGGCTGCAGAGTTGCTTCGCGAAGAGCTTGTTGATTCCGTCCGCATCACGGAAGACGGCGAGCTTAAGATGACAACGACGATGTCCAGTCAGTTGGGACGTTTTATCAGTCATGCCGTGACAGAAGATCGTTACTTAATCACTGAAGTTCGCGCTGATGATGATTCGTTGCAGGATGTTTTTAACTCGCTAATGAAAATCCACCGAGGCGTTGCATGAATACGATCGCGCGGATTCCGGCTGTGTTCATGTTCGAGTGGCGACGAGCATTGACAATTCCACGATTGGCGTGGATGGCCGCGCTAATGGCGTTCCCACCGATATTGTCGACAATCGTTCGGACAACGGCCATTAGCGTGCCGCCGGCCGAAATTGCCGCAATTTTTGTCTATGTGCTTTCGCCATGCGTTGCCTGCATGATGGGAGTATTCCTTTGGGCGACACCAGCACTATCGTCAGAGCTGGAGGGTCGAAGTTGGGTATATCTGGCCGTTAGGCCACACGGTCCGATATCGGTATTGATCGGCAAGTATTTAGTGGCCGTCAGTTGGTCGATACCGGTGGGAATTGTTTCCGCAACGTTGGCCGTTGTCGCGCTGGGCGCGGATCAGATGCTGCGGATGATCCTTGCTGAATGCGCGCTGGTCGTTCTATCCTGCGTATCGTATTCCGCTGTGTTTTTGCTAATCGGAGTGATCGCTCCCAAACGTGCGATGGTCCTGGGAATTCTCTACGCGATCGTTTTCGAGATGGCTCTCGCGCTCGTTCCGGCGGCAGTGAACTTACTCACCGTGCAATATCGCTTACGTTGCTTGTTGGTTCGTTGGATGAGCATGGATGTGGGGGTGGCCGAAAACAAACCAGTCTTCACTGAGTACTTCGGTGACGAAAGCGCCATGTGGCATGTGGGTGCACTACTTACAATGACAATCTTCTACCTAGCCGCCACCGCCACGCTGCTTCATTTTCGCGAGTTCACGTCAGCCTCGGAGACCGATACTTAGCTTAGGTAATCCTTGAAAGTCGCTACGCGATTACCTTCCATATTTCGCAACGCGGGCTTTTGTTAGTAAACTGATTGGCAATTCAGAGTCAATCGCTTCGTTTATGGCGGTGACCTAAAACCTTCCGTTGTATGCCCTCAGATAATTCCACTATGAGCATCGACCTAACTGACCTCCGAAACCTTCCGGTATCCGAGAAACTCCGCATCGTAGAAATCCTCTGGGACGACATTGGTGCGTCCGATGAGCCAATTGTGCTACAGCCTTGGCAGCATGAGGAGGCCCAACGCCGCAGCGCAGAACTGAAGGCTGATCCATCCATTGCGATTGATCGCAACGAACTGTGGCGACGCGTCAATGGCTGAGCCCCTTCGCTTTCACCCGCTCGTTGCTGATGACCTTGCAGCGGCGACGGCGTGGTACGACGAAATTTCACCTGAATTGGGCTGCCGTTTCCGTGCGGCTGTCGATTCGCGATTGGATGCTGTTGAACTTAGGCCCGAATCGTTTGGAATGGTTGATCCGCCGTTGCGTGCTGCTCGCGCAGAACGCTTTCCTTGCCTGATCGTTTTCGAGCATTCACGACTGGCGACTGAAGTTCTAGGCATCTTTCATACGGCTTCTGCTCCCGATAAATGGCGTTCTCGCAAACGATAACGCGATGGGCACACAAGATTGGCGAAATCACTGGGACATCGTTTGCTCTAAGGCGAAAATCGCCTTCACGCTGATTGACGATAGTACAGAAACCAAAGAATTTAACCCTGCGGTTATTTGAGGGAGCGAGTGTTTCTGATAGCCTGCTGAAGATCCGCGACGCACATTCGCTAAGTGGGCCATGGCCCCGTTTTCATTTGACGGTGGCTTCGAAACGCTGACGACGACGACCCATCCCGCTGGACTGCCCCCGTACTCCTTGGTGCATAATTTGGATCCGGCTGAAAGTGATCAAGACGAACTTAATCGGCGACTGTCCGAAGGTGATGCGGGGGCGTTAGCAGAATTGTATTCGCAGCATCGCGCGAGACTGTGGCAGATTGTCCAGTTTCGAATCGATCGACGCTTGGCTGGTCGTGTTGACCCAGAAGATATTCTACAGGAAGCGTATTTGGACGCTGCCGCACGCATAACACACTTCCGCCAGGAGTCGCCTGGGTCGGCGTTCCTGTGGTTAAGAATGATTGTCACACAAACGATGACCGATGTTCATCGACGTCATCTTGGCGTTCAAAAACGAGATGCTCGGCGTGACGTTTCGATCCAAGGAAGCATGCTGCCCGACCAAACAACGGCGTCACTTGCATCACTGCTTGTCGGCCACTTAACGTCGCCCAGCCAAGCTGCGATGCGAGCCGAGCTATCCGATCAATTGACAGAGGCGATTGCGCAAATGGAGCCCATGGATCAAGAGATACTTGTCCTGCGACACTTTGAAGAATTAACCAATCAAGAAGTAGCGGAGTCGCTGGACATTCACGCTAACGCGGCCAGTATGCGGTATGTTCGCGCCATCAAACGGCTGACCAAGATACTTTCTAACTTCGAAACAGATTGAGCAAGGGCAACCATATTCCAATGAACGATGTCTCGCCAAATGATGCTTCCGATGCGACTCCTTATCGAGAGGTGAACTATGAGTTCTCAAAAGATTTCTTACCGATTCTGCAGCACCTAAAAGCATCGCTGCTGGTTTCGACCTACCAAGCTGGCAAGGTCACTGTCGTAGGACAACACAATGGTGAACTAGTGTTGTCGCTGCACAACTTCGAGAAGGCGATGGGAATTGCTGTGGGTGATCGCCGGATTGCCATTGGAGCAAAAGGGATCATTTGGTTGCTCGAAGATGCATCGGATCTCGCTTCGCGAATAGAACCTGTCGGTCGTTACGATGGCCTTTACCTAGTTCGAAAATCGTTTGTGACGGGAAATATCCACGGTCACGAAATGGCTTGGTCAGGCGATCAATTGTGGGTCGTGAATACGCTGTTTTCGTGCCTTTGCACGTTGCACGAGGATTTTAGTTATGTCCCACGTTGGCGACCGCCATTTGTCACTGAACTAGTTGCCGAAGATCGTTGTCACCTCAACGGACTAGCCATGGTGGACGGACAACCGAAGTACGTCACGGTCATGGCAGAATCAAATCAAGCGGGCGGTTGGCGAGAGTCCAAAGCAACCACTGGTTGCGTTTTGGATGTGGTTTCGGGTGAAGTGGTTGCGAGAGGTTTTGCGATGCCGCATTCGCCACGTATTCACAACGGCCAATTGTGGGTGCTCGATTCCGGAAACGGAAAGCTTTGCACCGTGGACCAATCCAGCGGTAAAGTTGAGACGGTGGCCGTCGTGCCTGGGTACACGCGAGGATTGGCCTTTGCAGGCCAGTTCGCGTTTGTTGGTATGTCGAAAATCCGCGAAACCTCAGTGTTTGGCGGCCTACCGATCGCTGAAAACCCACTTCAACTTCGCTGCGGCGTCGCCGTAATCGATCTCTCGACGGGACAAGCTGCCGCCTTCATCCAATTCAACTCTGGGGTCGAAGAGGTTTTCGATGTACAGTTTTTGCACACGGCGTCAACGCCAACACTCCGCGGTCCCTATCCTGATTTAGACGCAACGCAAGCTGTGTGGATGGTTCCACGAAGCGATCAAGTTAGCGTGGTAAGTTCGATGGCAAACCGCAATCCATTTCGGCGATCCTAAACTTAGGTACGCCGTGCATCCGTTGCGAGCAAATCGATCAATTCATCAAGCCGTCGTTCTCGCTTGTTGACATCATCAGATCGCTCAGTGATTTCTGCAGCAACGATCACTGCAGTAGCAACCGGAATCGATTCCGATTCACCTGACCCCGATGCCTGCTTTAGCATTCTTGCGACGGCGTTAATGACGACTAATGCGTCTAACGGAGCTGCTTTTCCGTCACCGTTTGTGTCATAAAAAAATTCGCCTGCTGCTTTTATATTCGGCAATATGCGCGTCTTGCGCCGGGCAATGTCATTAATAATAACGAGTGCATCGAGTGCGTTGACCTTTGTATCATCGTTGGCATCCAATCGATTGCTCGGGTTTTGATAAGGACGTCTGCCGTCGTCGACGCTAGTCAGGACAACGTCTTCCACTGCTAAGCCGTTATAATTTGCCTGGGAGCTTGCGGTTGCGGACGTGACGATTGAAAAAGATTGGTTGCCATCAACGATGAGATCATCGACCCCTGTTATCGTAACGATTTGAGGCGTCGTGCCATTCGCTGGCGTAAAAACGAGGCTGCTTGGCGAAACCGTACCTTGAGTCGTGTTGGAACTGGACAAGCTGATCGTAACGTCAGACGTTGGAAGCAACGTTAACGCAATCGTAAACGTGGCCACCGTGCCGGTTTCGGTAACGGACAACGTTCCGGCTTGGGTAACGATAACCGATGCTTGATCGTTATCGATATTCGTCACACTGACATCGCTGACATCCAATCCGTTGTATTTTGTGTCTGTACTCTGCGCTTTGGCCGTTAAAATTGTGAACAACTGGTCGCCATCAACGATGAGGTCGTCAACGCCCTTGATTGTCACCGTCTGAGGTGTCATACCGTTCGTCTTTGTAAACACTAGGCTGGTTGGCGAGACCGTGCCTTGACTCGTATCAGAACTGGACAAGCCGATTGTGACGTCAGATGTCGGTAGCGAAGTTAACGCAATGGTAAATGTGGCCGTCGTACCGTTTTCGGTAACGGACAATGGCCCAGCTTGGGTAACGACAACCGATGCTTGATCATTGTCGATATTGCTCACGCTGACATCACTGACATCCAAGCCATTGTATTTTGTGTCTGTGCTCTGTGCTTTGGCCGTTACAATTGTGAACAACTGGTCGCCATCAACGATGAGGTCATCAACGCCCTTGATTGTCACCGTTTGAGGTGTCAAACCGTTCGTCTTTGTAAACACCAGACTGGTTGGCGAAACCGTACCCTGAGTCGCATCGGAACTGGAGAAGCCGATCGTGACGTCAGATGTCGGCAGCGATGTTAACGCAATGGTAAACGTGGCCGTCGTACCGTTTTCGTTAACCGTCAACGGTCCATCTTGGGTAACGACAACCGATGCTTGATCATCATTGACAATCGTGATATCTTGGTTTTTGTGGATTAGATCAATCTGGCCGGTGCCGATGATGTTTTGCAACTCAAGTGAAATCGTTTCATCGCCTTCAGCAATCTGGTCCTGAATTGAGTTCAATTGAACGTTGATGGTCGCCCCAGTCGATGAACCGATCGGGAACGTTACGGTTGTTTCCGGAAGCGAGTAATCAGCCTCAGTGGCGGTTCCACCCACGGGTACGATCGACACCGTAAGTGGTGTGTTCAGTACATCACCTCCTGTCGTTAATTTGACCGTGATGGTTTGAGAACCGCCTTCGCCAACGCTCGCCGTGGATGCTGAAAAGGAAACCGTTCCAACGGTGTCGCCTATAGACCATAACTCGCGTCCGATCACGCCATCGTCAGCGGAAAAAAACAATCGATTGCTTGACGGTGTCAAGTAAATCGGTGAGCCACTGTTGGAACCAGAGCCAATGTCCTTAACCAGGGCAGTACCAACAGATGTGCCGTCGCTTTGCCACAATTCGGCACCGCTACTCGAAGTGGCTTGAAAATAGAGTTTGCCTTGGAACGATTTCAATGCCGTTGGATAAGAACTGTTAGGGATACTGCTTGTCGATCCTGGATTGATGTCGCGGACTAACATTGTACCTGCCGAAGTTCCGTTGCTGGACCATAACTCGTAGCCTGCCGTCGTTGTATAGGCACGAAAGAAAAGCTTGCTCCCGATTGCCGTCAGGTTCGATGGGTACGAGGAGCCAGCACTGCCTGCCGTTGTCGCGGTACTGTTGATGTCCTTGACCAACACCGTCCCCATCTCGCTGCCATCGCTCTTCCAGAGCTCATAACCCGACTCATAGGTGTACGCGCGGAAAAACAACGTTCCGTTTACGTTCGTCAATTCGCTAGGAAAAGAACTTTCATACGTTGTTCCGTTATAAACAAACGTGGGACGAATGTCCTTGACGATTACAGTCCCTGTTGACGTACCATTGACCTTCCATAACTCATAACCAGAGCCGGCTTGATAAGCTCGAAAAAACAGCGTGCCATTCACGCTGGTCAGTTGACTGAGGTATGCACCGATCGAGCCGATACCGATCTCGCTTACCATGACCGTTCCAGCAGAGGTGCCGTTACTTTTCCAAAGTTCGTAACCGGAATCCGAATTAAATGCAGTAAAAAACAGCGTGCCATTCACGTTCGTTAGCAAGCTTGGATAAGAACCGCTGGTGCCTGGATTGATGTCTTTAACCAGCACAGTGCCCGATGCTGTTCCGTCGGATTTCCAAAGTTCGTAACCACTGACGGATTTATCGGAGTTGGTCCCTTTGGCAACAAAAAACAGCGTGCCATTAACGTCGGTCAGGTACTTTGGATACGAGCCATAGAGCCCTTTGCGAATATCTGCAACTTGGACCGTGCCTACCGATGTGCCATCAGTTTTCCATAGTTCGCTCCCGCCAGATTTGTCCGTGGCCCGGAAATAAACGTTGTTGCCCGACTTCGTCAAGTCAATTGGATTGGAACTGACACCGCCGGGACGAATATCCTTTAGCAGCGTTGTGCCGTTGGTTGTGCCATCGCTTTTCCAAAGCTCCGCTCCGATCCCTCCGCTGTTGGCCGAAAAAATAACCAAGCCGTTCAGGTCGGTAAGATACTTAGGGTAAGAGCCCGAGATATTGCGAATATCGCGTACTAAGACAGTGCCTGATTGGGTACCGTCGGATTTGAATAGCTCATAACCTGAGTTGCCATCATTGGCGCGAAAGAATAACTGGCCGTTCGAGTTGGCCAAATAGAACGGATAAGAACTATAACCGCCGGGCAGAATGTCCTTGACAAGCGACGTGCCACTGTCGATTCCGTTACTTCGCCACAGCTCATAGCCACCTAGTCCATCCGCAGCGCTAAAGTACGCGATCCCACCAACATCAACGATATCACGAGGATAACTACTAACGCTACCTGGCTGTATGTCTTTGACTTGCACCGTGCCAGTCGTTGTGCCATCGCTTGACCAAAGTTCATAACCAGCGCTGGGACTGAGCGCGGTGAACAACAGCTTGCCATTGACGCTGGCCAAATAGCCTGGGTACGAACCGTTTGGACCGGAGTTGATGTCTTTGACCAGCGTCGTACCGCTCGCCGTGCCATCGCTAGTCCACAACTCGTAGCCATCGGCACCATCGTTCGACTGAAAAAACAGCTTGCCGTTGACGTTCGTTAAGTAGTTAGGATAAGAGCCAACGATTCCGCTGCGAATGTCTTTGACAAGCATGGTTCCGGTCGCGGTCCCATCACTTTTCCATAGCTCATAGCCATTGGTGCTGTCAAATGCTCGGAAGTAGAGCGTGTTGCCAACTGCGGTCAGATTTCGCGGTGCTGAACTGCTTGTGCCCGCTTGGATGTCTTTGACAATCACTGTCCCGTCGGGACTCCCATCGCTCTTCCACAACTCATATCCATTGGTGTCGTCAAATGAACTGAAAAACAAGGTGCCATTGATATTCGTGAGATACTTTGGGTACGCACCTTTGGCCTCAGCGCGGATGTCCTTCACCATTACCGTTGACGCATCCGTTCCACCACTTTTCCACAACTCGTACCCGTTGGTGCCATCGTTTGCGACAAAGAACAGGGTATTGCCGACGGCGGTCAAATTCGACGGAGTTGAACTACTTGTTCCCGAAAGAATGTCTTTGACCAGGGCGGTTACCGCTGTTGTCCCATCGCGTTCCCACAATTCGTAACCGCTGTCTGCAGTGCGAGCGCGAAAGAAAAGGTTATTTCCAACGCCGGTCAACTCTCGCGGATACGAGCCATACGCACCCGCGTAAATATCGCTGACCCGAGTCGTTCCGTCTGATGTTGCGTCGGTCCGCCACAGTTCTTCACCGGCATCACGATCGGAGGCAACAAAATAGGTTGAACCGGCAACCGTAGTGATATTGTGCGGATTGGAGTTACCAAGTGGCGCAAGATCAGCGACAGGCTCAACCGCCAGGGCGAAGCGCGACTCCAGCTTTTCGCAAGACAACCTGCGACGTTTCGCAATTACGTGCGGCTTACGACTGGACCGAAAAAAGCGAGTCATACTCAATCTGATTAGTCAAAAAGCCAAGAATGCACGGCTCGCAGAATATATCAACACCCATCTATTAACGACAAGTCTAACAAAAACACACTTGAATCTTGCAAAATATTGATTCAATTGTCCTTAATTGGCAATCAAGTACGATTTTGCGGTCACATTCTCAGGATCAAGCGTCAAAACGACCTCGAACGATTTTTTTGCCTCAGCGATTTCACTGGTGGCTGCAAGCAACAAGCCCTGCTCAGCCAAGAAGCTAACATCGGTCGGGTACAGTTTAAGCATTCGCCTGGCGATTTCCAGGGCTTGTGAATTCTTCTGCTGGTACCGAAGTACCATGCAAAGCCTAAGATTGGCCGTGAAGTTGCTTGGATCGACCATCAAAATCTGTTTCGCAACCGATTCGACTTCGTCGTAACGCATTTGTGCCATGAGCGGCAGTGTCAGGCCTAATCGTGGTTCAATCGCCGCAGGCGCTGATGCAACCGCAGACTGATAGTGCAAGCGCGCATTGGCATAATTACCGCTTAAGTAATACAACCAACCCAGCCTCAAGTCATACAAGTATCCTTTGTCTTTAATGACAAGCAATGAATTGATCGCGTCAGGGTAGTTCTGTGCCTTTTCATAGCGATACGAAGTCGCGAATGCATCTTTCGCCGTCTGTTGGGCGATCGTTTGGCCGGACCAAAGAAACCATACGAGCAGCATCACAGATAAGTTGTTATGGTTCATGTTAAAAACAATCGAGTAGACTACCAAAGATAGGTGTAAAGGATCGAAAACGCGTCCGCCTGGGTCGGTGCCAGTGTTTGAAAGTCAGCGAATTGTTCATCATTAAAACGGAGTGTCAAAAAGGAGTTTTCATTGCACGTCCGTACCATTTCGAAACCGTAACCGCCAGTATGCAATTCAGCCAAACTATAGACAATGTACCCATCATTTCTAACCGCAAATGTCTGTTCGCCGGTCCAGCCAAAAATCGCCCAACTCCATGGCGCATAATCGATTTGTAACCGAGCTTCGGTGGAATAAAAATTACCTTTATTGAGGTTGGCGATTCTGTTTTCCGTGTTGATGTAATGCAATCGAAAATCAAGTCTGACTCGTGTATCCAGACTCGGCTTAGTCTCGATTCCGACATGCGGCGACAATTGAAAAATGGTCTTGTTGGGTGCGAGTTTGTCGTATTGGCTGATGAAAATGTCCGAGCCAATGTCCCAAAACGCTGTCTTGTAAGCATGCGCACCTAAAAACGTAACCCATGAGCCATCGATAAAGTCGTTGTTGGCAGAGGTAACACGGCCGCCAAGTCTCAGCCTTATATTTTCGATTTCAAAATAGTTGTAGTTGGCAATGAAGTCGGTTTGATGCAGTTCAAACCCGTCCCGATATTGAAGGTTCGTATATTCGGTGGCTAGCTCCAGCGAATTGATAAACGCTGTCTTGTAAAAAAGACCGCCGATCTCTCCTTGCTGCTTGATCGATGCATGGCCGTAGTCAACAAAGGCAAAGTACGGTGTGAGCGAACGAACCAATTTCGGCGTCAGATCAAAAGTCTCGGGGGTATGAAAATAATCGTTTGCGGGAGGCTTCAGGCCAAGTTTCACCAAGGCAAATTCATTGTTGGGATCAACCAACAACATCCGATGATATACGGCGTTGGCATCATTGATACGACCGATCGCGACCAGATTTTTGCTATACTCCGCCATCGATTCCAAGTCAGCCGGTATCCTAGTTAAAACAGGCTCCATCACCTGCAATGCATCGTCAAATCGCTTTAGTTCGCGCAGTGCAATGGCAAGTCTAAGATTCGCATAGTAGTTGCGACGATCGACTTCCAACACTTGCTTGGCGATCTCAACCACTTTGTCATATTGCTTGTTCGCTAAAAGCGGCAGTAGATAGCCAGCGAGTGCCTCCGTAGATTCCGGAGATTCTTCGATCGCACCGATATAGTAGTCAAATGATTTGCCAAAGTTGCCACGTAAGTAATGCAACCATCCGAGACGCATGAAGATGAAATATCGGTCGTCACCCGGATCGCCGATGGCGACCAGCTCTTCGATCGCATCGTCGTAGTGAATCGCTTTTTCCGCTAAGAACGATCGGTTGAACGCAGCGCGAATGAACGCCAATCGGTCGCTATCACTTTTCGATGATCCGCTACGATGTCGCTCAAGGTCGCCAGCAGTTTTTAAATTAGACTGCGGTGCTTTGGTTTTTAACTTCGCCATTGCAAATTCATTGTCGGGATCAATCAGCAACATTCGATGGAGAAATAGGTCTGCATCATCCTGCCGATCAAGCTCTACCAGCGTCAAAACATGAGATGCGATGGCGTCAAGGTCCGTTGGCAACCGGTTGATCATTGCCGCCGTAATCTGCGCCGCATTCTCGTTTTGCTTGAGCGTTCGTAAGGCAAATGCTAGCCGAAGATTTGCCAAATAATTAAACGGCTCAATATCGATCGTATCTTGCGCGGCTTCGATTAGGTCTTCGTACTTTTCCTTGGCGATCAACGGCAGCATTAAACCAATTCTCGCCTCGGTGGAATCTGTGTTGTCTTCAATCGCCGCTCGGTAGTACTCGATCGATTTGTCGAAGTCACCTTTGAGGTAGTGAAGCCACCCAAGGCGAACGTTGATGAAATATCGATTGGGCCCGTCAAGGTCAATACTCGACAGTGCCTTGATCGCGTCGTCGAAATTGCGGGCTGTCTCGGCAACGATCGAGTCATTGAAAGCTTGACGAACCGGATCTGCTGGCGTTTCATCCTCAGAATCAATTTCGCTGATTTCTACGTCATCGCCGATGGATGCGCGAGCAATGTGTATCGGTCGCTCCCAATCCGGTGGTTGTTGCGCTGTCAATTCGCCAGCTACCGCCAATAATACGATGCAAACAAGCGATGGAAGGCAGAAATTTTCAGCTCGATCGTTAGCATCGTGCAGTCTTTCATCGTCGTCTTTCGCTCCGCGAAAGAACGTAAGAACGCAACTTTCGCGGAGCGAAAGGCGACACTTATTTTCAGCTCGATCGTTACGTCGTTGCCGCTGAAACATACTCGTGCCTCCGCAAAACAATATCTCCTAGTTCAATTGTCTTGAATCCTCGTTCAGCGTCCCATTCAACACTCGCATGACATCGAAGTTTTTTCAATCGAAGTCCTTCGATTTGTGTTTCGATCCGCGTTTGGCTAACGAATGAGGAGCGGGTTCGAGCAACCGCTAACTCGGAAACGACTGATGCAGCCCAACCAATCATGCTTTGGCGAAAACCACCAATGACCAATGAAATCGGGACAAAGTCGTTCCAACGAAGGCGTTCTCGAAAATTGAGTGGCATTCGTGGTAACGCAGCCCACAAAGCGCGCAAGTATCGGTCAGCGCCATCCACGCGATAGATGTAAAACGTGCCTGCGTGTTTGCCGAAGTAGAGACACCCTCGATCCGATTTCAGGCACATCGTGCCATCGATTGCCATGGAAACCTGCCACTGGATGCGGTCAATCTCTAACCCATTACGAAAAACTCGGTAAACCAGACGATCGTCTAGCAAAAATTCCGTAATGGCGTCAAGTGATGCGTCAACCGTGGGTGCTGGCTGGAGTTCGGTACCTGGGAGAGGTAGATCGTTCGAGAAATAGTGATTCTCAACGATGTATCCGACGAAACTAAAGGGCAGTGTTTTGGAGCCGATGTCCGCAGCCGATTGCACATGAATATGCAAATGCGGTTGAGGCGAATAGCCAGAATTTCCGCAGATACCAAGCGTTTGCCCAGGCTCTACCCAATCACCGGGCTTCACACGGATTGAGCCTTCGGCGAAATGAGACAACTCGACGTAGTATCCTCGATCATCGTAAATGACGACACAGTTTCCCCAATTATTCGTCTTATCGATATGGCCAATCGGATTGTCTGGCAGGTGGTTAACGACATGAGTAACTCGCCCTCGCGTTGGCGAAATGACAGGTTTGCGCCAACAGTAGTAGTCTTCTAACTTTAAGCCCAAACCACGGAAATTTTCGCCGTCATCGCCCGTGATCAAAAAATCATAAGCGTGCTGCCAATTTCCCTTGTGGGTCCATTCTCCGTCGAAACCTTGCCACACTCGCCAAGTGCCGAAAAACGGCAGCGATAACGTCCTGACGCTCCCAGGGTAGCGAAGCTGATTTACGGCGTCGTTCTCCAACGTTTGCTCGGGAGTAACGCTGATTTGCTTGGCGAGTTTTGAAAACGAATTCAAGCCAAGTGCATAAAGCACGCCTAGAGTCACCAGATTGAACGGCAACGTATAAACCGGCATTCCGAATTGGGCACCGAACACCGAGAAAGCGTCGGTGACAACCGTCGATGCAGCGACCGATAGCAGCGCGATTGTATAGCTCAACAGTGACGGCGTCAGGAACACACCGCCTAGCGCCATCGCGATCAAGATAAAATTGAAACTGCTGACATCGGAAAACGCTTGGTGCGTGGAACCGAGCATGGCTGATCTAACCAGTGCACCGACCAAGTAGCCAAGCGTTGCTAAAGTAAACAGAATTCGAGAGCTCGCCAGCAGCATGACGGCAAGTAGAGCGCCAATGCTGACATAGGGCATTAGAAAGATCGAACCCAGAGATTTGCAGAACCCGACGACTACTAACGGCAACCCAAAATCGGACTGAAGAAACTCACTTGCGACGGGCGTTTGGATAACGAGGTTGCTGTAGCGCAAAGAGGCGAGATATGTGATCACGCTGGCTGCGGCAAAAGGCAGGCTCAATACCGGCAGATTAAGGAAATGCCGAAAGATGTGAAACATGCCGATGGTAAGGAACAATGTTAATGCGGCGGCAACCACACAAAAGAACGCAGACAACCAACTCAATTGCAAAACGGACCCGAGTGACAACCCGATCAGCAGCGGATTGTACGTGTAAAAGCCGGGTTGGAAAAATGTGTGATCCATGCGAATCAGTCGAGCGATTGCGTAGGATGCAATGACCGCCAGCAACCCCGAAATGCCGATGTTCAAGTTCAGCATGGTGCACAAAAAAACACATGCACCGACCACCGCGCCGCCGTTGATAAATAGAACTTCTGAATAGCATCGTGAGACGCTAAGCAGAAACGGCACGATGGTCGTTTTCAGAAAAATCAAGTTGACACCGAAGCACTACGAATTCTTAGACCCGATACCGCCGCTCAAACATGAAACCTTGTCAGGCAATCGTTCGCGGCGCTCGATATCGCTCAAATCTTCCGCCTCGCGAATCAATTCGACGGTGCCGTCGTCACATACCATCACGACATTGGGGCGATACTCAATAAACTGCATCCACTGCGTGTTGTTGTAAGCACCAACGGGCGAAAATATAAGACGTTGGCCACGTTCTAGCGGCGGCAACTGGATACCTTCGTCGATCGCATCGATATTCATACACATCGGTCCGTAAATAACACTGGGCTCCTTATTGCCGACAACTTCACGATCGAGTTCGACATTGAACTTGTACCAGAATGACGTAAATAGCAGATTGATGCCTGCATCGGCAACATACGCTCGTGTGCCGTCGGCAAGTCGTTTCGATGCTAAGATCGAAGTAATCAAATACCCAGCCTCATCGATCAGGGCGCGCCCGGATTCGATCACCAACTTAGGGCGATGCCCAGGCTCAAGAGCGTCGAGAAGTTTGTCACAAATCGCTTCTGCATACTCATCATGCGAAGGCAACGCAACATCGGGCGACAGATACATGCCCTTCAGTTGGCTTCGCGAGGCAAAGCCACCGCCGATGTCAATCGACTCTATTTCGGACCCGTGTTCATCCCGCATTTCGTAACCAAATTTTACGAGCTTCTCGATCGCTCTGCCATAAGCAGTGGCGTCGAGAATGAAGGTACCGATGTGGCAATGCAGGCCGTTCAATTCCAGGAAGCCATTTTTATAAATGCGTTTAACGGCGTCGCTCGCCTGACCGGATTCCAGATTGAAACCGAACCGCGACCATTGCGGATAAATACCGCAGTCTAAGTTCAAGCGAATTCCAATTTTGATCTTTCGTCCTAAACGCTCGGCAACTTCTTCAAGGTCTTCGATTTCATCAAGGTGATCGATGTTTACGGTAACCCCTTCAGCAATGGCTGCCAATAGTGTTTTTAGCGGTTTGTACGGGCCGTTGAACACGATCTGCTTGCCAGGAATATTCAGCGCTTTCGCTTTCTCATATTCCATTTTTGAAACGATCTCGGCGATGGCACCTTCCTGGTGCATGAGCGAGCAAATTGCTTTCAGGTAATTGGTCTTGTACGACCAGCCAAATTCCACATTCGGATACCGCGTAGCGAACGCCTTATGCATCTGCCGATATTTCAGCCGAACCGCCTTCTCTGAGTAGACGAACAATGGCGAACCATATTTTTCGACCAAGTCATTGATTCGAACACCGTCGATTGCCTTACGGACCTTGCGATTGGCTGACGGATTACTGGCAAACTTATTCATAAAGCTGCTTTGCAGCTTTATCATAAAAGGTTTTTCGTAGGTTTTTTTCATATTACGCCAATTCTTTTTCCGGAGACTCGCCTTGAGTCATGATCGATTTAAATAGACTCATATCGGTAACCAGTTCATTGGTATAACGCATGAACAATTTGCCCGATGGGTAATCGCTATGGGTTTCATGTTCTTGCCCCAACGCATGTTGCAGCATGCGTGCTGGCAAATTGATACCAACCCCGGTTGCAAAGTAAAGCCACGCCGGGAATCGAGGATTGATTTCAATCAAATTGACGGCGTCGCGATTGACGATGCACTCCAGCTCAAACGGTCCACGCCATTTCGATTGTTTTAGAAATTTCTCGGCAGCGTCAAGCATTCGCTGGTTTTTTACCGTCACGGCAGACCACACTTTGCCCAGCGATGTCACCGACGTCTTCTTGATACAGACCATGCCGAGAGAGCCCCCAAGACCATCGCCGACGCCAATCAGATTCAGCTCGTCGCCCCGAACGAGTGCCTGCACAATGACGGGATAGCCCCACTGCGCTACGATTTTTCGATAATAGCCAGCCGCGTCCAACATGCTGGTCGCACAATACGCCTCATAAAACGCACCTTTGATCATCACCGGTGCCCCGATCTCATCAACCGCAGCCGCCAAGTCTGCCTCAGAGCCAACGACGATCGTTTCTGGCACGTCGATCGATAATTCACCGGCCATTTCGGCCAACCGATCTTTGCCGCGAAGCTTGAATTGAGCCATCGTCGGCAAAAATGTGCGAATTCCCATCGTAGCCAACTGCTCTTGATACTTGATGTACAACGGCAATTCAGCATCAAGATTGGGAATTATCCAGTCCAATCCGCTGGATTCACGGATGTAACTCAATCGCGCTAAAAACTCCTCGCTGCCTTTGGTTGGGTAAGGCAAGATAAACGTGCGGTCGATCAACCAATCAAGGTAGATTCCTGGTTCCATCGCATCATATGCCAGCCCGACAATCGTAACATCCAGCTCCGAGCACTCCCGTAAGCTTCTCGCGAGTCCGACACCTGGACCCGGATTATCAGCCGCATTAAGTGCCGAGATTCCTACGGTGATGCTTGTCATAATCTGCTGTTTGCCAAAAAAGAACGGTGGCGAAAGACGGTCTAAACGAGGTCGAACGATTTGAGGCGGCTAATAAAGTCGCTGACGTCACGGCACGCTTCCGCATCGGTGACGTCAAATTGCGAACAGAGTTCCGCAGCAATTTGGCTCTCATCGATCCCGTCCTGCAAGCTCTGAACGATGACTAACGCCGATTGATTGAGGACATAGCTATCGCCGGTGGACGGCTCGAAAACGAAGCCCTCTGAATTGATGGAAAGACTGGATAGACGCTCGGAAGAACTCATGCGAAGTAGGTCCAATGAGTGGAAAAGAAGGCAGATCGACGATTCACCCGATTGTTTTAACGTGAATCCGTCTTGGCGATACACCATGTTCTTTCAGTTTTTTGTAGATAAACTGGCTTTGAGTGCCCTGATAAGACGTCACAGGTGAGCTGGGTGGCCATCCAACCACGCCGGTTTGAGACGGTACTTATCATCAATGTTCCCAGGGAGAATGAGATGCTTGTTGGCAGCGTAACGCGAGATTCGGTCGAGGTTTTGGCGACCGAATTTGCTGCTAGACAGCGACAAGGCGAGTGTCCGTCGATCGACGAGTATGTTACACGGTACCCCGAGTTGGCTGACGAAATACGATCGATTCTCCCGACGATATCCGCTTTGGAAAAATTGAAGGCCAAGCAACAACGAACGCGGGATGGTCGCGTCACACTGGCTGGTTGCCGGTTAGAGCAGCTTGGCGATTTCCGGATCATTCGCGAAATCGGGCGAGGTGGCATGGGGATTGTCTACGAAGCCGAACAACGTTCTCTTTCTCGCCGAGTTGCGGTGAAAGTGCTTCCTCGACAATTGCTGGTCGATGTCGAACAGTTACGTCGATTTGAGCGAGAAGCAAAAACCGCTGCGGCGCTTCATCACACGAATATCGTGCCGGTGTTCGGCATCGGCCATGACGACGGCTTTCATTTCTATGTCATGCAAATGATCGATGGCATCGGCCTGGATCACGTGCTTGCAAGTCTAAAATCGCAAGTGGGTCTCGACACAGAAGAAAGCCTGACTCAAGTTGTTCGTGAGTTGCTGAGCCGGCGCGATGGCAATGCATCTGACATTCCGAATGCTTCGCTCCAAAACACGATGTCAGTTCAATCACAGGCAACTGTGACTGACGTTGTCTCCAACAGATTTCAACCGCTTGCCCTACCGAAAATTTCAACGATCGTTTCAACGAATCGACGAGCTTCTTCCTATTGGACAGGCATTGCGAAGATTGGCATCCAAATCGCCGATGCGGTTCAATACGCTCATGCAAACAATACGTTGCATCGCGACATTAAGCCTTCGAACATTGTCATTGATAGTCATGGTGTCTGCTGGGTCGCCGATTTCGGGCTAGCGAAGGCGATTGAAGATGCAAGCATCAGTCACACCGGTTCGCTAGCGGGAACACTCGCATATATGGCACCAGAGCAGTTCAGTAGTCATGCAGACGCTCGCAGTGACATCTACAGCTTGGGCCTGACCCTTTATGAATTAGTGACACAGCAGCCTGCCTACTATGCGATTGATCGCGCACAACTGCTTCACAAAATCATGACGTCCGAGCCACTGCGGCCGCGGCAAATTCAGCCAGCGATTCCCCGTGATCTTGAGACGATTCTATTGAAAGCTATGGATCGCGAGCCAAATCGTCGCTACCAGTCGGCGGCGGCCTTGGCGGACGATCTGCATCGGTTTTTGGAAGACAGCCCGATTAGTGCTCGACGTACCGGGATCGCCGAGCGGAGCTGGCGGTACTGCCGGCGCAACCCCGTGGTGGCCGGGTTGTCGGTGACAGCGTTAATACTTGTCGCGATGGTCGCGGTCAGCATGGCGATCGGTTTCGCCAATACTCGTGCGGCACTTGCGGCTGAACGAATACAACGCGAGCGCGCTGAGGCCGCGACAAACGTTGCCGCCCAAGTTTTAGATCGATTGTATGAACGCTTCGCACCCGCACCCCACACTCGTCGCGACGGCGAGCCTAGTCAAGACTATGAAGACAAGCCCGTGCTTTCCGAAGGCGCTGCGGTTGTGTTGGAAGACATGCTTGTGTTTTACGATCGATTGGTGATTGAATCAGGTGAAGTGAGCCCGATTTATCGTGAGAAAATAGCCATTGCGTATCGGCGTGTCGGTGATATTCGTCATCAGCTTGGTCGGTTTGATCAGGCTGTAGGCGCCTATCAACAATCCTTAGCGATCTATCGAGAACTCGACGGCTCGAATCATCAAGCCATTTACTCAGGACAGATGGCTGGGATCTACAACGAACTCGGTAACATCGCGCATCGCTCGCGAAAGCCTGGACAGGCTCGCGATTATCACCATCAAGCGTTCGACGAACTCAAAAATGTGTCCGATTCCGAGCTTGCTTCCGACACATCGCTAACGGCTGAAATGGAACGCACCGAGTTGTTCTTGCGTGGGCCCAATAAGTCCGACGAGCCGTTTGGGGACGAACCAACGTTTCATCCGCGCAATGGGACTCCTGGTCCGCATCATGGACCTCCATGGTTTCGCGATCCACCTCCGCATGGCAGACCGCCTGGACCACGTTGAAAATTTTTCCGATTATCCCTTAGTCCGTCGTAGCGATGCTGCGGATCGGTGTTTTGTCTACGGACCGCTCGATTCTTGAATTGCAGCGGGTAAGAATCGCAACAGGTCCAATGGAGTCATTCCGGCCTCGCCAACACTTTGGGCGGCAAGATCACCGGCGCGTCCATGCAGGTAGGCACCCAGTTTTGCGGCAGGGCAGGGCGGTATGCCTTGGCCAAGCAACGACGTGATGATGCCCGTCAGGCAATCACCGCTGCCGCCCTTGGCCATGCCAGGATTGCCGGTCGTGTTGAACCAACGTTCGTTACCATTGGTGACAAATGTCCTGGCACCTTTTAGCAAGACAATCACGTTCAAGGTTACAGCGAGTTTTACAGCAGCCTCGATTTGGCCATCGCGATCCGCTGCACTGACACCAACAAGCCGCTTCATCTCACCTGGATGCGGTGTCAAAACAGCCGGGCCGTCAATCCGATACTCGTCGCTTGCTTGAGCCAAAATGTTGAGTGCATCCGCATCAAAAACTCGCGGGACGTTCGCCATGAGGCATGCCAGCGTGACCAAGGCGATCGAACCGGGGCTGGTGCCCATGCCAGGTCCGATACCGATTGCATTTGCGTTCAGCGAATGCGTCTCAAAGACATTCATGGCGCTGGTATCAAATTGACCGAGCGGTGTATCGGGCGCTGAGATCGTCATCAAGCAAGGATCAAAGTTCGCGACCGTTTCGAGACATCGATCAGGAATCAATACCGAGACCAGTCCAGCACCGCTGCGCATCGCCGCCATTGCAGACAATGAAATCGAGCCCGCCATTCCACGAGAACCGCCAACCAACAACACGCGACCGTAATCGCCTTTGTGAGAATCACGCGATCGAAATGACAACCGCAGGGGAGGGCAGGGCTGGTCTGGTGAAGATGTGTCAAGTAGGTGAGATTTCATGGTCACTTCTAATGTTAATTCCGGCCCCCTTCTCCACCGGGAGACTGCTGAATTAGTTTTTGTTGCCTTGGCTGCGTAGAATTGAACTGATTTTAGTTTTTGTGGTGG
>JAYVSE010000020.1:0-12419 GCA_043775635.1 Planctomycetaceae bacterium
GTTGCTGGTGGCCAAATTAGCGTGTAAAAAAACGGCAACTTGCGCTTGCAATTCGGCCAAAAAACGGCGGGAGCTGCGATCCAAGCGAGGTCAGGAACATGTGACATGCTTAACCGGGCAAATCGGCGAAGGTCCATTTTTCACTAAGAAGCACTAGGCCATTTCTAATCCGGTCAGTGTCGTATTCCCGCTGCCGAATTCACCGGCGGGTACACCCATGCGTTGCAGCATCGAAACGTATAAGTTGCAAAGCGGTGGACGGTTGCCTTCGCGGTGAACTGGCTCGCCTGTTTTGCCAAATTCCTTCGCTGCTAGGTCATCCAAGAACGGCTGGTTGAACCCGAGGTGCTGACCGTGACGAAAGCCGCCGCCTGCCAACAGCACCGGTAGGTTGTCGGTCCAGTGAGTATTACCGTCACGTAGGTTGCTTGTCAGGAGCACGCTTGTACGATCGAGCAGCGTGGCATCGCCTTCCTTCGATTGCTTGAGCTTTCCCAACAGGAGTCCGACGGCGGTGATCAATTCAGCTTCTACCTTGCGGCATTCATCGAGCTTACTTGGTTCTTTGCCATGGTGCGAAAGGTCGTGATGTTCACCAAACGTCTTGATCGTGATCGAGCGTGTTGAATCGGTTGAAAGGGCGAGGTGAATCATGTCGAACATGAGGCGAAGTTTTGCTTCTTGCTGACCGGGACCATCGATGTCTTGAGGTTGTTGAGCGTCAACTTTGGGTTTGGGACGATGCACCCAGGACTCCGACATTTGTAATTGTCGCTCAACATCGCGGACGCTTTCGAAATACTCATCAAGGCGGTCGCGGTCGCTTGGACCTAATTGGAGGCGAAGTTTTTTTGCCTGCGCGGCAACGGTATCAAGCGTGCTGCGTCCTTCGCTAATCTTTCGTAATTCGTCAGCGGCCTGCTCGGCGTTACCTTCCAGGAAAAGCTGTTTGAAGATCAAACTCGGGCGATTGTTTGCGGGAATCTCCACGCCTGTTCGAGTGAACGACAAACTGCCATAGAATGTGGTCAGCGGCAGGCTGTCGAACCGCGTCTCGCCACGAAAATGTTCGGCAGCGACTTGATCAAGCGATACCGTATTGCGAAATAGTGCCGTGCCAGGATTCGAAGCGCCCGTTAACATCACGGGTTCTGACTTGTGCGAGGCGCTGCCCGTTTCAGGATGATTCAAACCTGAGACTACGGTGAAGTCATTGCGGAAATCAGCGATCTTTTGCAGGTGCAGCGGAAGTTCGTAATCGCGACCCGTGGTGGGTGGCACGAATGTCTCGGGATCGAACCCAAACGGAGTGCCAATGCACACCATGCGTCGAGGGCTGGCGGCTGAAGCTGCTCCAGCGATGGCGGCTTCGGTTGGGTCCGCAAAGGCCCGCGTTAACATCGAATCCAAGAGCGGCAGTGAAATCGCCACACCCGTGCCTCGCAAGAACAACCGACGATCGATGAAACGCATCAGCTCAACCTTTCTTTTTGATTACCGGACCACTCGTGTTTACCGGACCACTCGTTTTATTTCAGCTTAAACAAATCACTTTGCACAACTTCGTGAATGATGGCTCGCAAGCCAAAATCTTGACCGGCGGTCGCCCGTGCAATGGACTCCACTTCCAGTTGGTCACCGGCCTCGGGCGAACTGCCCGTTGCAAATGTGATTAACTTGCTCGCTACGCATTGGGCAATCCTTTCTGGCCTCGACAGTAGTAATTGCTTGTACTCGCCCGTCGTGGCAAAACTGCGACCGTCAGCCAGTGCAGCGCCCACTTCCACGATCGCCCCATGATGATACTGCACTTTCTCGCTGCCGTTGTATTTGGCATCGACCAGTTCACCGGTTTGGGTTGTGCGATATAACTTCCGCACCAGACCAATCGGATCATACGCCTCCAAGGCGAACCCAGGCGGATCAATGTAACGATGACAGCCAGCGCAGACCTCCGTTCGTTGATGCTTTACCAACTGCTCACGAATTGTCTTCGCACCGCGAATATCGGGTTCAATCGAACCCGCGTCAGGAGGCGGCGGTGACGGAGGGCGGTTCAAAATGTTCTCCAGTACCCACTTTCCGCGTAAAACAGGGGACGTGGTTGTACCGTTCGCCGTCACCTTCAACACGCTCGCTTGTGTGAGCACACCGCCACGGCCACTATCGGGCGGAAGTGAGACCTTGCGCATCGTCAAGCCATCAACACCGCTGATACCATAGTGCAAAGCAAGCCGATCATTTAGATAAGTGAAGTCACTTTCAATCAGAGATTTAACGCTGCGGTTATTTTCAATTAAGTCAGCAATAAAAAGCCTCGTCTCGGCAATGATCGATTCACGTAGCAGCCCATCCACGGCCGTGTCGTCCGCACTCGTCTTCTCAAAGAATTCCGGATACAAAATTTTGTCGGGTGTGGTGGCGTCGATCTGGTGAAGTCCTAGCCATTGGCCGACGAAGTCTTCGATAAACGCTTTCGACTTTGGCGAGCGAAGCAACCGCTCGGTTTGTTCACGCAGGATTTGTGTTTGGACCAATTCGCCACGGTCGGCAAGTTGTCGCAATTCATCGTCAGGCATCGACCGCCAAATGAAATACGACAACCGGCACGCGAGCGCATTATTGTTGAGTGGACCGGGAGCTCCTGTTTTGAGAAATAAAAAGTCTGGAGCCGTCAGAATCGCTCGATAAGCAACGGCCATTGCTTCTTGAAAGCAGTACTTTTGCGTTAGCCGATCTGCAACTAACTGCAGATACGGCTCAACCTCCGTTGGATCCACTGGTCGACGGAACGCTTTTGGCAGGAATGAAGTGAGTATCTGTCGAGCGTGGACAAGTGGCTCGGCCGGGAAGTCGGCTGTCACGACCTTACCGCCGACGTGGATCCAACCAGCGGCTGACCATTTGGCAGGTAGATACGTGCCGCTAGGGAGCTCATCAGGTTTCTTAAACGGTAGATCACCGTAAAGTTGCCGGTGCGGCGTGGGTGGCCATTCTTCGACTAGCGGTCCCTCGACTTCGATCCACTGTACGCAGAGCCCTGGCCCCGTTCCCGTCTTTTCGTATTGATACCGACCGTACCCCAAGTCTTCACGTGTGTAAGTCAGCCGATAGGGATAGATACCAATCGTCTCGTCATAGTGAAAATACCGTGTGAACTCGATCACTTGCGGTTCGCCTGGCAACGCATCGTAGTAACCCACCAAGTTTGGCGCGGGGTGGTTCATGCGAATCGCAAACGGAATTCGAGGGACTTCGTTATTGAATGCTGAAAATGAAACACGCACGCGATAACGTCCTGGCGAGACGCGAGTAATCTTATCGAACTGCCTCAAAATGGCGGGTACACCGGGGTGCGTTTCGGCGAAGAACTGCAATACACCGTTTTCCATTCGTAAAATCGGCTTATTATTGGCGTGCTCCAGCATCTCGGTCTCGGGCGCGAACGTGAATCGCTGCTTGAATAACTCAGGCTGTGGCAGGTGCACAGAAGCAACATCGATTGCCGCTTCTGCGGCCACCAAATACCGTTGGATGTGAACTGGCGAAATGCTCAGCGCCGATTCGGCAGTATCAAACCCATCGGCTTTATTGTCTTCGGGCAAGAGTGCTTGAAGGTCAGTCTCAATTCCTAGTAGGTCACAAACGGTGTTCTGATATTCAGTCCGATTCAGCCGCCGCGAGCGAGTGCGGCCCGTTGCCAAGCGATGACGCAACGTGGCTGCAGCCATTTGTTCTTTGGTCCACCGCGATAGCGATTGCAGTTCCTCGACTGGTGGTGCGGGATGATCTGCGGGCGGCATTTCACCGAGATCGATCCTCGCGATCACGCGGCCCCACTCCATTGATGCATCGATTCCCTCGATCGATGTCGGTAACTCGTCTAGCCGAAAGCCTCCTTTGCGTTCATCGGCGTCATGGCAGTCCGAACAGTAATCAGACAAGTACGAGTTCATCTGGTCAAAATTCGTTGCGGTCACTGTCTGCTCACAGAACCCGAGCAACAGCAAGCACACTAGGGCGCTAAGCATCCGATTTGCTTTCGTCCGTACGATACAGTTTGGAACAGTCCTAAAACAAAATCCGTTTTTAGCGGAACGGCGCGAGCCGTCCGGTATCGAGGAACCGGAGAGCTTGCGCTCTTCCGCTACGAATGAAATCGGGAAGTTACTTCGGGACTGTTCCTTCGCACTCATGGTGAGCAATTTCGTTTGGGAAAAAGAAGGCTACGCGAGAATGCTGTGCACAACGTGGCCCTTGACGTCGGTCAATCGCATGTCGCGGCCACCAAAACGGAACGTTGACTTGGTATGATCGACACCTAGCAGATGCAACATGGTAGCATGCAGATCGTGGATTTCTGTGCGGCCTTCGATCGCCTTATATCCAAATTCGTCGGTAGCGCCATAAATTGTCCCCGGCTTCACTCCACCGCCTGCCATCCAAATCGTGAACCCAAATGGATTGTGATCTCGGCCGTTGTTTCCTTGCGCGAATGGAGTTCGTCCAAACTCACCTGCCCAAACAACGAGCGTTTGATCCAGCATTCCTCGTTGTCTAAGGTCGGTTAGCAACGCCGCTATCGGTTGATCCACCGCCCGCGCATTATTCTCGTGACCTTCCTTCAAGTTGTTATGTTGGTCCCAACGGTCACCACTTACCTGCGGACATGTTAACTCGATGAAGCGAACACCTCTCTCGACCAATCGTCGCGCCAAAAGACATTCCGCCGCGTAGATTTTGGTCGGTTCATAGCCAGCATCTAGGCCATACAGCGATTGAGTCTGCGCGGTCTCTTGTGAAAAATCCATTAAATCGGGAACAGCCATTTGCATTTGATAGGCAAGTTCATAATTCGCGATGGCGGATTCCAAATTGTCATGAGCACCAAACTGCGTCGCGGCCAAACTATCAAGCTGATTGACGAAGTCGAGTTTTTTACGTTGCTGCTGTGCCGTTTTTTCACGGCGATCAACGTTCGCGACCGCTGTCCCAGATGCTTTAAAAATCGAGCCTTGAAATGTCGCCGGCAAAAACCCATTTCCGAAGCAGTCAATTCCGCCAGGAGGGATTAAGCCGCCATTGATCGCGACAAAGCCTGGGAGATTCTGACACTCGCTACCAAGTCCATAGTTAACCCAGGCGCCCATGCTGGGACGTCCTTGAAGTCCGCTGCCAGTGTGTAGGAAATAATTTGCAAACGTATGTTCTGAAAATTCGGAGACCATCGATCGGACGACTGTCAGCTCGTCGGCGCACTTTGCAATTTTTGGAAACAGGTCGCTGATCGGAATACCGGATTGACCGTAGGGATTGAACTTCCATGGACTGGCCAGCACGGTGCCGATGCTGTTGAACTGTGTCGGTTCAACCTTAAAAAACTGCGACGGATTTTGGCCATTGTACTTGTCCAAATGTGGTTTTGGATCGAATGAATCGACCTGCGAAGGGCCACCATCCATATACAAAAAAATAATGTTCTTCGCTTTCGCAGGGAAGTGCGTCCCCTTTGCTAACGCGGATCCGTATGCCGAGTCTTGAGCCAGTGCCGCCAAGGCGACGGCCCCAAAGCCGCCAGCACATTGCGTCAGCATTTCACGGCGTGAAACCGGAGCACATCGATATCGTTGACAGTGTGTAGATTCATTCATCGCAGAAATACGAACTCCTTGGCATTCATTAATGCATGTGCAACCTGGCTCCAAATGTCCAGGTTGTTGATTTCAACCGAGCGTTCTTGAGCCTGCTGTTCAATATATTCAAGTGTTAATTTAAGCTCGCTTGGGCTTGCCGGTCTCGCGAACGCAGTTTGATACATCCAGTCAATCCTAGCATTTGCGTCACCAGGAACCGCTTCTATTGCCCGCTTCGCCCAGTGCTCAGCTTGTTGAGCGACGAAGGGGTCATTCATCAGACTGAGCGCCTGCGCTGGGACGTTTGAAACATTGCGGCGCCCCATCGTACTAAACGGACTTGGCGTATCAAACGCTTGCATGAAAGGAGAAAGGAAGTTTCTTCGCACCGCGATATAGATTGATCTTCGTCGATCACCGTCAAGCGGACCTGACTGGCCAGGACGCCCGCGACCATCCATGAATTCCGTGAGGTGTATCGGCACCGAACGCCCATACATTGTCAAATCAATGTTACCTGGGACCGCGAGGAGTGAATCGCGGATGATCTCAGCTTGCATTCGCTTCGGCGGCCGAAAATGCCAACACAGGTTATTGGGATCCTTCGCCATGGAACTTCCGTTTGCAAGACTCGACAATTGATACGTTTGTGAGCGACAGATATAGCGGATGGTTTGCTTGAGGGAACGACCGTTATCTCCAAACCAAGATGCAAGATGTTCGAGTAATTCAGGGTGAGTAGGGCGTTGTCCCAGAACACCAAAATCATCGGTTGTGGAAACGATCCCGCGCCCCATAAGGTGGTGCCAAATTCGATTGACAATCACTCGAGAGGTCAGCGGATTGTTCGGGTCATTGATGCGTTCCGCCAATTCCAAGCGTCCGCTCCGAGTCACCACTTCAAGCCCGTTATCACCATCGATCGCTTCTAAGAAACGACGCTCGACGATGTCTCCGGGGTTGGCTGAACTGCCGCGTATCAGGACATGGTCGTCTTCGCTTGAACCGTCGATCATCGCGATTGCCAAAGGCGACGAATTCATTACGGACTTTTTGAGGTGCTCGCGACTGGCGAACCATTCCGCAGCGATTTGCTGCGCCTCAGGCGTGGCCAAGAACTTGGCTAGTTGTTCCGCATTGCCCAAATCGTTCCTGAGTGTCGTTGGCGGCGGACCAACGTTCGCATCGCATTCAACGACGCGCACAATCGCGAAACTTTGCTTTTCGTTAGGCGTGAATTCCAAATGTATTCGGTGCCCGATATATCGCTGAAGATTGAGCGAAATCCATCGCGAAGCGTCTGTGGGCGATTCCTGTTTGGGACGCTCAGCATTGACGACGGTCTCACCATGAAGCGGACCAACGACTTGACGATGCGAATCAACGCAGGCAATGATTTGGCCGCTACCGATCACTTCGCAAAACAGTTTTCCCGATTCCAATACAAAGCTGGATGTGTGGAGGGTTCGACCGCTGCGTAAAACTTGGTTGAGACCTCGGCCGCCTGTAGTGTCAGGCTCCGTTTCATTGACGAGGTCATTCCAGAAAGGATCGTTGCTCGCCGCCGTGATGAGCGCCATATCTAATGACGGTCGACCATCGATGTTTTGTAATAACCAATCACCCGAACGTCTTGGCCGATTGCCAAACACAACGCCTTCTTGGATGTAGTCATCCGCATCCATTTGAGCATAGTCGACCAACGTCCGTACGCCCAACGTCAGTGCGACAGGCGCATTGGTTTGTTCGGTTGGTGGGTCAGTCGCTGGAGTTCTGGGGCCAAACGCTGTGGATATTTTTTCGCGATATGCCGCGTCGAGACGTTGCAACTCGACGGCGACGCGAGCGTTATGCTCCATGGAGCGATACGGAATTTGTCGGTAATCGGAGCTTTGCAGGAACCCTGACAATGCGTAGTAATCGCGAGTGGAAATGGCATCAAACTTGTGATCATGACAGCGAGCACAGCCGACCGTGACTCCCAAAAACGTTTTCGACATCACATCGATCATGTTGTCAAAACGGTCCGTTTCGTCTTTGCGAATGTCGACAGGTGAATGGACCCATTCGCCTAAAAACCAAAAGCCGGTACCAAGAATAGACTCGTTGAATCCAAGTTCGGGGTTCAATCGAGGGGATGGCAGGAGGTCACCGGCGATTTGCTCGCTGACGAATTGGTCATAAGGAACATCAGCGTTGAACGCGCGAATCACATAATCACGGTACTGATAGGCATTGGGCGCGTCGGGATCGAACTCATGGCCTCGCGATTCGGCGAAACGCACTAAGTCTAACCAATGCCGTCCCCAGCGCTCTCCGAAATGGGGCGAGGCGAGCAATTCGTCGATCACCGATTCGATGGCGTTACTTGAATCGTCGTTTAGAAATTTTTCGACCTGCGAGAGGGTGGGAGGTAATCCGATCAGATCGATGTAAAGCCGTCGAATCAAGCCACGTCGATCGATCGCTGGGGCAGGCGTAACGCCTTCTTTCTCAAGCTTTTCGAGAATGAAGTTGTCGATATCGACTCGTGGCCAACCCGTATTGCTATTCACCGGAATGACGGGCTTACTGACCGGTTGCCAAACCCAGTGGCTCGCCTTGCGTTCGGAAAGATTGAATGCGGGTCGCGAAGTTGTCGTCGTGGAAGGTGCTTCATCAGGCCAAGGAGCCCCGATGTTGATCCAGTGAGTCAGTGTTTCAATATCGGCGTCGGGAAGCTTACCTTTGGGTGGCATTTCATAGGCTTCGTAACGGATGGCTTCGATCAGCAAGCTCGACTTGGCATCGCTGGGAACGATCGCAGCACCGGAATCGCCACCTTTTAAAAGGCTTGCGCGGCTATCAACGGACAGCCCCGCCTTGAGCTTCGTCGCTCCACTGCTGTGACACCCGTAGCAATGAGTCGCCAATAACGGACGAACTCGATTCTCGAAAAACTCAATTTGTTCGGCAGTAAAACCATTCGCAAAACCTTTTGGAAGCGAAATAGGCTGCCCGGAACAAAAAGCGAAGACGACGATAGCGAGGGAAGTAAGTGGCGGGAACCGAAAATGTACTGGATACAAAATCTGTTGCTTCATGGGTGGGTGCGGTATTTTGTGGGTGCCGTGCGACGAATCACAGACCCGATTGCGATCGGCTGTGGTGATACCGACTTCTATTCTAGTAAACTGGCGATAGGACAAGCTATCTCCGGGATCAAGTTTGTCCGCAAAATGCCCGTTTTAGTAGCCGCGAGACGCTTGCCCGCTATTGACGAAATGACGTCAGTCTTTTTATTATTTTAGGCTTCCTGAAAAAATGCCAGCGTAGCTTCAATTGGTAGAGCATCGCATTCGTAATGCGAGGGTTGCGGGTTCGAGTCCCACCGCTGGCCTTAATCGGAACAAACCCAAAACTTTAACAACGAGCGTGTTGTCAAAGTGTTTTAGACCGTGTTTTTTGCGTATTCGTTGCTTTTCGCGACGTAAACGCGTTTTCACCAGTGCTGGAGCGTCCGCTAGTGCCCATCCATGTAGACAGTCATATCGATCTGCGAGACCTCGTCCTGGCTAACCAATCGTTTGGGCCGGCGGACGTGGTTACGATCCGTAAAGCCATCCTCGATAATCAGGGGCAATTTGTTGATCTTCGGGACGCGGTCAGCGAACTGGAAGAAGACACTGCCCTTAGCCCTGCGGCGCAAACAAAGCTCGGTGTTTGCCAGTTTTTACTGGGCAAATTCAAAGCTGGCAGCGAAACGCTGACGACGGCCGACGGTAGTGCGATGGCCCTATTTTACTCCGCGAAGTGCGCGTTTGAGCTTGGAAACTACGATTTAGCGATTTCGAAATACGACCAAGCCAAAAAGGCGGGATACGATCAGGATCGCTGCAAGCTAGGGGTCGCCGAAACCTATCGCTACATGGGCAAGCTCGATGACTCCATGAAATTGCTCGACGACATGTTTGGGCCGATTGAGCAGACCGCAGATTACTTGTGCCAACGCGCCGCAACGGTTTCGTCGATCGGGGGCAATATGCCTGAAGCGATCGCACTTTACGAGCGTGCTGTAGCGTCGGAAGAACACCACGCCGGGGCATTGTTTGGCTTGGCGTTGGAAAACGATCGTCAAGGCAACGACGAGGAAGCATTGTCATTGTACGAAAGAGCGGCCAGTGCTTTTCCAACCGGAATTGGGGCATTGATCAATTTAGGAATCTTTTACGAAGACAACAATCAGTACGACAAGGCACAACTGTGCTACCGTCGAGTACTGGACGCGTATCCAGACCATCCGCAGACTCTGTTGTACATGAAAGACGCGTCGGCGCTCGGCAATGTCTTGTACGACGAGGAAACACAGCGTCGAAATGATCGGTTGGCGCAGATCCTGAACCAGCCGGTTACCAATTTCGAGCTTTCGGTTCGAAGCCGCAATTGCTTGCAGAAGATGGGTATCGAAACCGTCGGTGACTTAACCCGCACTTCCGAGGCGGAATTGCTAAGCAGCAAAAATTTCGGCGAAACCAGTCTTTACGAGATTCGCGAGATCCTTACCAGCAAAGGTCTTTCGCTAGGTCAATTTGCCAATGAAAAGCGATCTACCGAGCCACCGATCGACGTTTCACACATGTCGCCTGACGAACAAGCCCTGCTTGATCGCCCGATCGCTGACCTGAACCTATCCGTGCGAGCTCGCAAGTGCATGGTTCGCCTTGGAATCAACTCAATTGGCGAGCTGGTTCGAAAAACAGGTGATGACATGCTTGAGTGCAAGAATTTTGGTGTGACGAGCCTCAACGAGGTTCGCGAAAAGTTGACGGATTTGGGGCTCAAGCTCCGTGGCGATTGATCGTCGCGCGGCTACCAATGACCGTGGGATAGGCTTCCAGCCTGTCATTTCTAATGCGACAGGCTGGAAGCCTATCCCACCAATTGATCGCGCGGCTACCAAGTGAGTTCATTCCGCTATACGCTTCACCATCGCGATGCAACGACCAGCGCCAGGCGTGGGACCTTTTCCACGCCCCATGGCGATGTAGAGACACCAGCGTTCATGCCCGTTGGTACTCAGGCAACGGTCAAGGGTCTTACGATCGACCAAGTGCGCGCTACCGGTGCTCAAATGGTGCTCGCTAACACCTATCATTTGGCGCTCCGACCTGGGCACGAATTAGTTCGAAAGCTCGGTGGACTCCATGCCATGATGCGTTGGGACGGGCCAATCCTCACCGACAGCGGCGGATTTCAGATTTTCAGCCTCGGTGCCCTCAATCAGGTCACTGAACAATCAGCGACTTTTAGAAGTCACATTGATGGGGCAAAAATCGTTCTTACGCCCGAACATGCGATTGAGATTCAAGAGTCATTAGGCAGTGATATCGCGATGGTCCTCGATCACGTCGTCGCCCTGCCCAATTCAAACGAAGTGATCATTGATGCGGTTCAACGCAGTGTTCGCTGGGCCAAACGTTGCCTCGACTTTGCGACGCGAGAATCACAGGCACGCTTCGCAATTGTTCAAGGTGGCCTTGATGAAACGCTGCGCCGGCAGTGCGCTCGCGATCTGGCAACCATGGATTTCGAAGGCTTTGCAGTCGGCGGATTAAGCGTCGGCGAAGCGCCGTCAGAAATGTATCGAATCACTGCAGCAACATGTCCGGAACTACCCGAAGACAAGCCGCGATACTTGATGGGTGTTGGCACACCGATTGACCTGTTGGAATCGATCGCAAGAGGAATCGACTTGTTTGATTGCGTCATGCCGACTCGAAATGGTCGCAATGCCATGGCATTTACGGATAAGGGAAACATCAAGATCCGCAATGCCGTCCATCGAGAAGACACGCGACCGCTGGAAGATGACTGCCCTTGCCTTGCTTGCCGTCACAGTCGCGGTTACCTGCGACACTTATTTATTGCGAACGAAATGCTCGGCCCCATCCTACTGTCGATTCATAATTTGACTTACTACCAGCGACTGTTGGAGAAGGCTCGTGTTGCGATTCGCGAAGACAGGTTTGCAGCTTTCCTCGCCGCCTATCGCACAATCAATTAGGTGGACATCGCTAACTAAGCACCCGTGCACAAGTTTCTTAGTTTAACCGCGTGGGCATCGCCCCGCGCGTTTGCCTCAAAACACGTGGCCCGATGGGCACGCGGTTTAACGAGTAATGTGCGAAAACTTATGCAAGAGTGCTTAACACGATTCTTATTGTTTTTTTACAAGCACGAAGCGCAAGCGAGTGAATTACTTTTGTCAAATGGCCAGGAAATCGATGGAACTTGCCGGAACTTCAAAACGCGCAAGCAAGTGAAGCACGATTGTCCCTTGCTTGCGCGGCGGGCTTGTATGGTCATCGTCCCAGAACTGGGCTCTGCCGTCGGCTCCGGTTCACCCTGATCCGGCTTGACGCAACAACCCCATGCCCTGCATTAACGGTTGACTCGATTCGCTTCCTGCTCCTGGAGAGCCTGCTGTGAATATTGCCAAGCCAACCGATTCGAAACAAATTCACACGGGAGGCGATCAAACGGTGGCTCAGTCCGCCGACCTAGCGTTATTACAACAAACCAGTCCCGGTGACACTTCATCGATGGCGGCCTACGAGGAAAAAACCTTGCCGCCGCTTCCGCAATCGGGCGTAGCCGAAACAACGTCGGAACAAACGGTTTTGAAGCTCAGCGATCGACCCGAGAAGTTCGGTCGTTACCGCATCGTGAAGATGCTCGGTGAAGGCGGAATGGGTGCGGTCTACCTGGCCGAAGATCCTGACTTGGAGCGCAAGGTCGCGCTCAAAA
>JAYVSE010000021.1:0-77866 GCA_043775635.1 Planctomycetaceae bacterium
TGGGATTTGATCGTAGTGGGATTCGCCAGAATTCCTCAGCACACTAAAACGTTGGGAATTCTGGCGAATCCCACTACACAAAACGTTCTGCCCCAGCAACGAAGCGGGGCATTGGAATGAATAGCCAAAAAACGATAATTGCCAAAAACGATAATTGCCAAAAACCTGAAAGCGATTTACGCTTAGGACCGTTCGATCAATAACTGCCGCGTTTTCTAACAATAAAACTTAGGCTCATGCCAGCAAGCTGGCATGGGGCCGGAACTCTTGAAACTTGTGGGGTATAAAAAGGCTTCCAGCCTGTCATTTTCAAGGCGACAGGCTGGAAGCCTATCCCACTCATTGATCGAGCATCCTTAACTCCCAAAGCTGAGACATTGCGAAAGCTTCCACGTTCTTCCTACTGCCCCTCGAGACTGCTGTGCAAACCCTTCGGAACTGCTTTTTTAGCTCAACTATTTGGTTATTCGCTGCCCTCGTGCTTTCTTTTGGCTGTCGGAAAGCGATGGAAAGTGAGCAGAAACCAATGCGAGCTGAGACACCAAAGCCGGCAAACGAGGCTGAACCAATCCCGAAAGAAGATCCAGCCGCTGTCGAGTCACTGACAAAAGCAGGATTCCTATTTAAGGAAGACGATACCGGTGCAATCACAGAATTTTCGATCGCAAGTCAAACCGATATCTCGGAATCGCTGGTTCACTTAACCAGTTTGCCTAATGTACAAACTGCGATTTTTACCGGGCCAGGCATTTCCGACAAAGGAATGCAGATCATCACAAAACTTACGAGACTAAAAAAACTCGACCTTACGGACTCGGCGATCGGTGCAGAAACGCTGAAGTCGGTGGGGGAACTTAAATCATTGGAAGTTCTCTTCTTGCGCCGCACTCCGGTCACGGACGAGAGCCTCGCGCTGCTGGCGACGCTTCCAAAACTGCGGGCAATTGATCTGCGAAACACCAATATCTCGGACGCTGGCATGGCGAGCATCGCCAAGATCAAAACCATTGTGGATGTACAGCTTGAGAAGTCCAAGGTAACCGACGTTGGCCTCGCGGAATTGAAGACTTTGTCACTGAAATCGTTGAACGTGAACTATTGCACGACGATCAGCGATGCGTCGATGCCAATGATCGGTGCCATGAAGGCATTGGAGTCGATTCAAATGGACGCCACCAAGATCTCTGATAAAGGGATGGAATCACTGGGCGGATTGACCAAATTAAAGCGACTTCGCATTCGCGATACCGACGTTACCGGAGCGGGTATCCAGCACCTAGCGGCACTCAAAAGCTTGGAACGTTTGGAACTGCGTGGGACGTCTCTCGACAACGCTGGCCTTGCCGTGATTGCGTCGCTTCCCGCAGTTAATTACTTAGACATTGCGGAATGTAGATTGGCAACCGCGGCAGGCATTAAGAGTGTCGCGGCGCTCAAAGGGTTGACCTACTTAGGCTTTTGGGAAACCAAATTCAATGACGAATCGATGACTGCGATCGCTGGCCTCACAAATCTGAAAGAACTGGATCTCAAGGCCACGGCAATTACCGACGCATCGATCCCAACGCTGTTGAATTTCCCGAATCTTGAAACGCTCAGCTTGTCGGGCACTAACTTGACAGACGAAGCCTTCAAACAACTTGCAAAAATGCCGAAACTTAAATCTCTCAACGTGTCCAATACGAAGATTGGCAATGAAATCGTCGATGAATTGAAAGCGGCTAAACCAAACTTGAATGTCGTGATGTACGAAGAATAGAAATCATTTGCCAATATCGAGACGTGAGAACAAATCGCTCAGCGAAATCTGCCAACCGGGCAATACATCCGCACCGTCCAAAACGGCTTCTTCATTTGCAACAGTAAAGGTTTCCGGCGAGCTGAAAACGGCTACCGTGCGGTCCCGTGGATCGACAATCCAGAGCAATCGAACACCGGCGTGGAAGTACTCGCGCCGCTTTCGCGACATCTCGGCTCGCGTGTTGCCAACACTCAACACTTCAATCACAAAATCAGGAACCAAATCGGGGATCGGCTGGGTGGGGATGCCATTTGGCAATCGCGACCAACTCACGAACGCCACGTCCGGCCCTCGTACCGTGTCAGTAAATAATCTGGACAGTCCGTCGGCACCTGTCGCGACTCCAAGTTTGTGCTTGTCCAGATAAATATGGAGCCAGTGCAACAACACGCCCGCCAACATCGATTCCTGCCATCCCATTGCTTTCTCCACCAGTGTACCATCGACCAATTCATAGAGCCGTCCATCAGCGGCCTGAGCAAGCAGCAGATCGTCGATCGTGGCCTGGCCAGGCGGCGGCTCGCATCGCACCCGCGTCAGTGGGATATCGCCCAGATCAGCGATGCGGTCGGCTAATGACGCGGTGACAGCAGCATTCATTGTTTTGTTTGCCAATTGGTTACTGACTGGGTTGGATTCATACCTCATCGTACTCGACGTTCGCGGCGACCACAAACACAGTGATGCAGATCTTGCGTCATCGTCCTACGGGTGCAAGACCCGCCGTGGTCGCGCGATCATTCGCGTCGTACCTCAGAGCGTGCCACCCAAGATCGTTGACCGCGTTTGAGTTGGGCCTGCCAACTCGGCCGAGGTGACGAACTATTCACTGACCGGCAAATCGATATTTTCGATGGTCGGCTGGCCCATTCCTCGGACGTGAATGACGAAAACAGTTTGATCCGTGATGGTAAAAATCGCCCTATAGGGATTGCCTTTGCGGGTCCAGAAGATGATCTGACGAATCGGGACCGGATGGTTTGCGCTTTCTGGTGGCAGTCCGCAGCGTTCGGGTTTTTCGGCAAGTGAAGTCGCAATCTCGTCCCACCGGTTAAGCCAGGTGGAGGCACCGAGTTAGGAGCGACGATATAGCCAAGTTAGAATATGGCCGATGTTTTGCTCGGCAGTTGGCAGTACGACAACGCGATAGATCATTGGGCAGGCAAGCCGAATCTTGATCGTAGTTCGCGCGAGACAACATCGGCGGGTTTGCCCAAACCAGCATCAATATCGGCAAGGCCTTGCTTGATGATGACGTTGATTCGATCGCTGTCTTTTGAGTCATACCACTGAAGCAACAGGGAATCTAGTTCGATCTCGCTGTTTGTTTGACTCAAACGAGCCACCGCAAACTGGTGGAAATCCGCGAGTTGTTGCTGAGTTTCAGTCGCCATGATGGTCTCCTTTTCAAATTCACCGTTGGTTAGTTTAGCACAAGGATATCGCTAAAGAGAGCGTCCAGCTTAGAAACTCTGTGTTTCGCACACTTTCGTACTCGTACTCAGGCGTATGCCGGTACTCGTACTCGATCGGTTTGCAGGCGAATCGAGTACGAGTACCATTTCATTGAGTACGAGTACGAATTGCTGGAACTTCTAAGCTGGACGCTCTCTAAAATGGAGACACCATCGTTTCCTTGCGAATTTTCACCGAGCCCAGTGGTTTGACAATCAAGCAAAATCGACCGCCGAATCAACTTCCAAAGACTCAGCCGAAACGAAATCGTAGAAGGGAATTCTAATTGTCGCTAAAGGGGAGAACTAATTGTCGCCGAACAACAGGCGTGCGCAGCCGGTTTTGATCATGCTCTACGGGTGCAAGACCCGCAGTGGCCGCGCGATCATTCGCGGCGTATCTGGTTTGAATCGTGGCTCGATGGGTGCAAGACCCATCGCAGATTTGTTGCAATATAACCTCTCGCCGCCATGCAGCTTGCCTGCGTGGAGCGACGATCACAACCAGACAACGGTTCGCGTGGGCTACGGGCGGAGCGATGGCATTGGTTTGATTGTGTTGTTTGTTCATCTCATACCAACCCCACTTCCCGTCTTGATATCGATCGCAAACGTTTGTTGTGACAGTTTGGGATTGAACAATTAACCTTTCCGCAATCCAGCAAGATTATTTGGGAATTTTGCGAGTGAACCCAATCCAGACTGTCGTCGCTTCGCTGGCTTTCGAAAAATCAACTTGAAGGCAGAAAATTAAAGTCATGGGATCAAATCAGAGGATTCGATGTTACGGTTGCCACCGGCCCGTCACTCAGTGTTTTTGTGATCGCATTCCGGCGATAAACAATCAAACAGCCGTACTGATTCTTCAGCACAGGCGAGAGCGGTTTCATCCGTTTAACACGGCGAGGATTCTGCGTCGCTCGCTACTCAATTCACAACTTTTTGTGGATCATATCGAACGCTTGGCAGAAGCACTTGCAGCCATGCCGATATCGGACGGTGTCGGTTTGCTGTATCCGGGTGTAGGCTCGCGGCTGCTGAATGAATTGAGCGCCGCGCAGCGGCCCAAGCAGCTCGTGATTCTCGACGGTACCTGGCATCATACGAAGACGCTGGTTCGTGAAATCCCGCAGTTACAAAGTTTGCCGAAGTATTGCTTGGCACCATCGCAACCGAGCCGGTACCGCATTCGACGTGAGCCAAATGCGTTGTTCTTGTCAACGCTCGAAGCAACGGTGGCTGCGCTGCGGTGCTTGGAACCCGAAACGATTGGTTTTGATCAGTTGCTCAGCGCGTTTGATGGTATGGTCGAAGGCCAATTGCCATTTCCAAAGGCCGCAAATGTCTGGCGAAGTAATCACCGCCGGATACGAGATTCGCTTCACATTCCCAGCGTTTTGCGGAACCATCCAGAACGAGTGGTCGCCGTTTATGGAGAGATGACGCCAGGAGCTGCCCACGGTCGCGCCGTGCTTGACCCAGTGGGCCAAAACCCTGAATCGTCGCGAGCCCCAGTGTTTTGGGTAGCCGAAAGGCTTGTCACCGGCGAACGATTTGAGCGAGCGATCCAATCGCCGTTGATCTTTCCATCTTCATTCTTTGAGCACTTAGAGTTACCCGCCAATTCGTTTACGACTGCGATCACAAAGGAGGCGTTTCTGAAAGCGTGGGAGGCATTCTTACGTCCTGACGACACGTTGATGTTTTATTGTTCGCATGTTCCCAAGCTGCTCAAGGGAATCGGTGGTGTTGAGCGTGCAAGCCTCTACTTAAAGGGCATTCAGTTTGACAAAGGTCAGAAAAACGGTGCTCTTGATCAGCTACTGAATTCGCTTGGTATCGTCACCGGCACGCCCAACTGTTCGGGACGTGCGGGAAAGAGATTGGCCAACACGATTGCATTGGCCAATCATTTAATCGCTTCGGCTAAAACTTGCTAAAGTCACCCCAAGCCGCATCAAACGCTTCCAGACGATCCGATTCACGCTCTGCTTCTCGGTCCTTGTCCAAATCGTCGAAGGATAGGAGCGTGATGTCAGCATCGCTTGGTTGCAGTGCGGCCGCGGCAATGCCAGCGAAATCGAGGGGGGCGACCATGTTCGTCGATACCGGTTCCACAGGCATCAGCGTCGAATTCTTGATCATCTGCACCTCGATATTCGGTGCCGCAGTAAGCGCCTCGCCTTCGCCGCTCAAACTGGCTTGTCGACTTTCACGAGAGATGAAATTAATGACTCGCAATGCATCGATACTACTGATAATTTTGTCGCCGTCGACATCGTAGAAATTCGGGCCGCGATCAGAGTCGACAACCGGAACGTTCACCTTTCCAGTGCGTCGACCGACTCTGGAGATTTCGTTAACGACCAGCAACGCATCCAGCGCGGTGGTTTTACCGCTGGCGTTAACGTCGGTGGCTTCACGTGGATTTTGCAACCGGCTATTGACTGAATTGACAGTCACCGTCACAGGATCGCTAACTCGGCCTTCGTCGTCGCTAATCGTAAAGTCGAAACTATCGCGTCCGACAAATCCAGGCTTCGATTGAAACAATATCTTTCCATCGGCTTGAACCGTTACCACACCATTCGCTGGATTGCGGACGATCACCACGGAAGCCAGATTGAGCGTTCCAGTAGGATCTGCAATTGCGGACAAGTCGATGACCACCGGTGCACCACCAAAGGAACCTGCCGAGATATCGCTGATGGATGGAACTGGTGCGACGCTGAGCGTAATCGTCGCCTGCTGACTTTGCTGACCGAGGTTATCCGCAACGGAATATCCAATCACATCTGTCCCACGGAAACCAACTTGCGGTGTGTAGATCAAGGAACCATCAGGACGGACGGAAAGCGATCCGGAATCAGGTTGGTTGGTGATAATGATCGATGCAACGTTGACCGTTCCATCAATGTCAGTATCGTTGCTGAGTGGTCGAAGTGTTGTGCTTACGCCTGTTAACAGAACAGCCGTGTCATTCACAGCAACCGGAGCATCGTTTCTTCCTGCCACCGTCACGGTCACTGTGGCGGTACCACTGAGCGTTCCTAATTTATCAGCCAAGCGATAGGTAAACGTGTCGACTACCGTTTGACCAGGACGCAACGCTTGTAACGCAGCCGATCCACGTGGATCGAAGACAACGTCACCCGAGCTATTGACGCTGATCGCGGCACCCGAAGCCGACGATGTCCCTAACTGCGTGATTGTCAGCGTCTCAAGTGGATTCGTGACCAAGTCAGGGTCAATGGCTAACGAGATAAATTCCACATTTCTGACGACTGCTGGATTATCTTCGTTCGCTTGGATTGAGAAATTTTTAGCGACCGGTGCATCATTTACCTCGGTAATGGTAATCGTTAGCAATACAGGCGGCAAGCTTTGGGCACCGAGGCTATCGACAGCAATCACGGTAACCACGGCTGTTCCGACCGCATTGGCGGCTGGCGTAAACGTCAGGAATCCAGTGGGGCTGATGGCAGGCGCGACTGAGAATAGCGACTGCGAGCTTGATGGAACGGTGACGTTGAACTGAACCGTTTGTCCATCGGTGATTTCGTTTGCCGGACCTGGAACAATCGCCGTTGCGTACGGGAGTGCTGCACTATAAGGGCCCGAATCTTCGTTAACCGATACACTAGGTCCGGCTGTAAAGCTTGGCGGGTCGTTGACACCTGCGACAGTGACTGTGAAAGTGACTGGTGCACTCGTATTGGTTTGTAGTGGTGCCGTGTTGGCACCACTATCGACCGCAACAATTGTGAATTTCGCCGATCCGTTTCCATCACGAGTTGTTGTGAACGACAAGGTGCCCGCTGGGGTTACTGTGGGCGCCGTCGCAAACAAGCCCACTGGATTTCCGGCAACTGGTGTCACGACAAACGATACGGTTTGTCCACCAGTGGTGGCTCGTTCGTCATCGGTACCCAAGGGGCCAGCGAAAATACTAGTTACGAATTCTGGAACCAGAGTTTGGCCGAGCACCGTCGTTGTCGTACTGTCTTCATCGACTGATACGTTCGCGGCACCAGCAAACTCGGGCGCATCGTTAAGCGGGTTCAAGACAAACTCAACACGCCCCGTTCGTGACAAACGATTCTCCGTTAAACGGTTCGTGGTCAGGTCAAACGTTTCACCAAGCGACGTCGCATCATCTTCAACGGTGTAATCGAACGAGTCATTGACACCTTGCAACGAGTTGTAGTTCGCTGGCGGTACATAAGCGATCCGAGTCGGAAATCCGTTTGCATCGGATGTCACAACGGTTAGCGTGCCGCCTAGCAACGTCGTTGTTGGCAGATCGGTGATCCTAAGAACCTGAGAACCGCCGAGCGTTGTTGTGCTAGCTTCATTGTTCGGACCGACGGTAAATACATCGAGTAGGCCAACGCGATTGGCTGTCGACGAATTACGCTTTAGATCGAGCACGTACGGAGTGGAGACACCGATGGACTGCGTATTATCTTCTGGCATCGTATAGGTAATGACACCGGCGCTATCGACTTTCCAAACTTCGTTGACGTTTGTCGTTTGGCTGGTGCCAACCACGGATGCGTTGAGGCGAGGAGCATCATTGACGGGACGGACGTTGATGGTAATCGTGATCGGGCCTTGCGAATTCAAGTCGCCACGTGTCGCCGCTGACGCTCCGTTATCGACTAGCGTAACCGCATAGGCGATGGACCCAACCGCATCGGCGGCAGGCGTAAACGTAAGCACTCCCGTTGGACTGATCGCAGGGCTCGCTGTGAACAGACCGTTCTCTGGCGTCAGCGGTGTAACCGTAAACTTGACCGTTTGCGAAGATTCATCCGCCGACGAGACCGGGCCTGGCGCGATGCCGGTGGCAAACGTTGTCAGTGTTGAACTACCGGAATCTTCAAGCACTGAAACGGTGGTCGTCGGAATGGTGAACAGCGGTCGATCATTCACCGGATTCAATTTGAAATCAACTCGCCCGGTCCGGGTGACGCGATTTTCGATCAATTTGTCCGTGGCCAAGTTCCATGTTTCGCCTTTCAAAGCGGCGTCGTCTTCAATGATGTAGTTGAACGAGTCATTGACGCCTTGCAGCGAGTTGTAATTTGCCGGTGGGACATACTGAATTCGTGATGGGAAGTTATTCGCATCTCGGGCCACTACAGTTAACGTACCACCAAGCACTGTGGTAGTCGGCACGCTAAGAATACGGAGCGATTGTGACCCACCAAGCGTTCCGTCAGATTCATTGACAGGGCCTACGGTGAATGCGTCCAGCAAGCCAACACGTCCTGCTGCCGATGCTGTCAATCGTGAATCGATGATGAATGGCGACCCAACTCCATTCACACCGGAATTGTCCTCAGGCAGCGCGTAGGTAATGTATCCTGTCGAACTGACCGCCCAAATTTCGTCCGCGTTGGTTGATTGAGTTGTTCCTGCAACGGCCAAATTAATTCTTGGCTGGTCGTTAACGGGACGAACGTTGATGGTGATCGTGATTGGCCCAAGCGAGTTCAAATCACCTCGCGGGACGTTGGATACACCGGTATCGACAAGGCTGACGGTATACGTAACCGTTCCGATTGCGTCTGGGGCAGGAGTGAATGCTAAGACACCATCGGGACCGATCGATGGGCTCACCGTGAACAACCCGTTCTCTGGTGTCAATGGAGCGACAACAAAACTCAGTGTTTGGTTAACAAGCTCATCACCTGCCGACGCGGGACCAGTGGAAATATCGGTTACAAAATTGCCGATAGTAACGGGCCCCACATCTTCTAGAACCGACTGCACCAAACTGGGAACCGTGAACAGTGGACGATCATTGACAGGGTTCAATAAGAATTCGACTCGTCCGACGCGTGTCAAACGGTCTGGAATAAGCCCGTTCGAGCCCAGACTCCAGGTTTCTCCAAGCGCGGTGGCATCATCTTCAAATGTGTAATTAAAGGAATCAACGGCACCTTGCAGTGAATTGTAGTCGGCTCTTGGTACGTATTCGATTCGAGTTGGGAAGCCGTTCGCGTCGGATGCGATCACCTTCAATGTTCCACCGAGTGCCGTCGTTGTCGGCACGTTTGTCACACGAATGATTTGTGAACCACCGAGTGTTCCGTCCGATTCGTTGGCAGGTCCAACAGTATACGGATCGAGCAGTCCAACGCGATTCGCGGCAGATGTCGTTCGTCGAGTATCAATGACGTATGGCGGTGTAATTCCGGCCGCACCCGTGTTGTCTTCTTTTAACGTGTACGTGATGGTTCCGTCAGCCGCGACCGTCCACGCTTCATCCGCATTCGTCGTTAAACTTGTGTTGATAACTGCGGGGTCCAGGCGCGGTTGATCGTTGACAGGGCGGACGTGAATTGTCATTCGCACTGGACCTGCCTGGTTCAAATCGCCACGGATATTATTGGCAACACCGGTATCGGTCAGCAGAACATCGTATACGACACTGCCAACCGCGTCGGGAGCAGGTGTAAATGTGAGTACACCGGTTGAGTTGATCGTTGGGGGAACCGTGAAAAGTCCGGCAACAACGCTGCCGACTGGGTTAAGCGAGAACAACAACGTTTGGGTAGCAAGTTCATCTAACGCAGTCGCTGGCGGTCCAACCGAAATGCCTGTTGAGAAACCACCGATCGTGACGACACCGGAGTCTTCCAGAACAGTGATCGCAGAAGTTGGAATCGAGAATATCGGTGCGTCATTCACTGGATTCAGCACAAATTGGACGCGTCCGGTACGAACTTGGTCGTCATCGACCAGTCCACGAGTTGACAAGTTCCAAGTTTCACCTAACGCAGCATTGTCAGCAACAACAAAATCGAAGGAATCAACCGTTCCTTGCAGGCGATTATAATCGACGGGCGGAGTGTATGCCAAACGCGTCGGCGAACCGCCTGCGTCCGTGGCAAGAACAGTAATTTTTCCACCAAGTGCGGTAGTCAGCGGAACGCTGCGAACTCGCAATATCTGAGAACCACCGAGCGTGCCATCGGCTTCGTTTGCTGGACCTACGATGTAGGGATCAAGCAATCCGATGCGATTTGTGGTCGACGCTATTCGACGCGTGTCAATGATGTAGGTTGATTTAGAACCACCGACACCTGTATTGTCTTCTTTAAGCGTAAATGAAATCGTACCATCTGCAGCGACCGTCCAAGACTCATCCGCGTTTGTCGTCAAGTTTGTGTTAATCACAGCAGGATTGAGTCGCGGCTGGTCATTCACAGGGCGAACATTCACGGTCAAAGTACCGCGAGTTGAACGTGAGATAAAACTTGGTGTTCCGGCTTCTGCATCGATTGCATCAAAAACGTAAACAGCCGTTCCAACGGCGTCGACCGCAGGGAACACGGTCAGCGTTCCGTTGGGTCCAATCGTTGGGTTTGCGTTCATCAGACCAGCAGGAATCGTGGACAAACTTGGCACGATTACAAACGACACTGTCTGACGAGCCAGCTCGTCAAACGCGGTTGCAGGACCAGGAAGAATGCCTACGATGGCGCTAGGAATGATTGTACCTGCTAGGTCATCTCGTTCGAGCAGGTCAAATGCTGGCTGTCCAGCCGGGTTGAGTGCCACCGTGAAGACCGGCGGATCATTCGCTTCGCTCACGTGAATCGTAACTACTGCTGGCAATGATCGCTGTTCAGCAATCGTGGTCGTCGTATCCGTTGCATTGCCGTTAAGCAACACAAAACCGCTGCCGGGAAGTGTCGTACGTCCGTTGTCCGAGACGATGTAACTGAACAAATCCGTCGAGACAAACGGAGTTCGCTGATTGTAATCCGCTGCCGGACGATAGCTGCCGCTAACAAACGCACCCGCAGCGAACGTGAATGAAAGCGTTCCACCATTGAGAGTGGTTCGTGATACGGTTCCAGTACCGGCAGTCAACCCTGGCTCATTGATCGCGGCATCAACGATTGTTCGATTAGGAACATCAAATGCAACGATACGTAACGTTTGTTCGGTTTCGTTATAAGGAGCGATAAGAGAATTTGGGAAGGCACCGGCAACAGACGGTGTCTCGGGCAAAGTACTTGTGATCAAGCCTGCGGCGGTAAAAGGCAGAACCGCAGTTTGCGAGTCAACTTCGACCGCTTCAACCACGTTCAACGATCGACTGAATGCGACAGGTACATCGTTGATCGGATTGACGGTAACCGTCAGTGTCTTGATCGTCGTGCGTGGATCAAGCAAATCGGTATCGGTCGCTGTCACACGATAGACCGCATAGCCGAAGGCATCGGACGCAGGGAATACGGTCAAGTCACCATTGTTATTGATGGTCGGATCAACCAGCATCAAGTCCTTTGGAACATTGATCGGGGTCACTTTGAAGGTAACGGACTGACGTTGCAATTCGTCCAGTGCGGTCGCTGGTCCAGGAGCGATTCCCGTGACGAACGCGGTCGTTACGACCGACGCACCCGTGTTTTCGTTGAACGTCGTGTTTACAGGCATCGTAAACAACGGTGGATCGTTCGATTCTGTCGTTGTCAGTGTTACTGTTGCGGCAACGGACCGTAGTGGTGGAAGCGTCGTGAACACACCGCCGGGTACCGTCGTTGCGCCATTGTCGGCGATGACATAGGTGAACAGTTCGGTCAGTTCAAACGGAGTTCGTTGGTTATAGTCTACCGCGGGGCGATAGAAGCCTGTGGTAAAATCACCGCTGACGAACGTGAACGAAAGCAAGCCACCGCGCAAGGTTGTCATGGTCAGCGTACCACTTCCACCAGGAAGACTGGTCACATCGATCGACTCGTTTACATCAGCGAACGCGACAACTTTTAAGGCCTGCTCAATTTCGTTATACGGTGCAATCAATAATGGATCAAACAACCCCGCAACGGCAGGATTGATACCTGCCAAGTTGAGCAATTGCGCCTTTGTGATTGGCAATTGCGCCACCGCACCGATTGCATTCCCGTTGGCATCCAATTCAATCCGCTCATCGACGGTGAACGAACGGTTGAACGCAACCGGAATATCATTCACAGGCGTGACGCTGATGGTCAACGTCTTGATGGTGACTCTTGGATCAGTAGGGTCATTGTCGGTCGCGGTGATCTGGAAAATTTCAATACCGAACGCATCGGGTGCCGGGAACACCGTTAATGTCCCGGTCGCTGAAACGGTGGGCAGTAGTCGCATCAACCCAGGAATTGTCGGGTTCACACGGGCGACGGAGAAAGTCACGTTTTGGCCGCTCGCCAGGGCGAGTTCGTCCAGCGCCGTCAACGGCCCAGTGGAGATTTGCGTCACAAACGAATTGAATACAACCGGAGTATTGTCAGCCAACTGGTCTTCGGTGAAGGTGACTGTTGTGGGTAGCGTGAACAGTGGTGGATCGTTCGATTCTGTTGTTGTCAGCGTCACCGTTGCAGAAACGGATCGAAGCGAGGGAAGTGTTGTGAATACGCCACCGGGGACGGTCGTTGCGCCATCGTCAGCAATGACATAGGTGAACAATTCAGTCGGCTCGAACGGTGTTCGTTCGTTGTAATCCACGGCAGGGCGGTAGAAACCTGTCGTAAACTCACCGCTGACGAACGTGAACGACAGCAACCCGCCGCGCAAGGTTGTCATGCTCAGCGTACCGTTTCCACCGGGGAGACTGTTAACGTCAATCGATTCGTCTGCATCGGCAAAAGCGACAACCCGTAGAGCTTGTTCCGATTCGTTGTAGGGAGCGATCAATAATGGGTCAAACAATCCCGCAACGGCAGGATTGGTACCTGCCAAGTTAAGCAGTTGCGCCTTTGTGATTGGCAATTGCGCCACCGCACCGGTTGCATTACTGTTGGGTCCGAATTCAACCGCCTCGTCGACGATGAACGAACGGTTGAACGCAACCGGGACATCATTTACCGGCGTGACGTTGATGGTCAATGTCTTGATGGTGACTTTCGGGTCAACAGGGTCATTGTCGGTCGCTGTGATCGTGAAAATTTCAATGCCGTATGCATCGGGTGCTGGGAACACCGTTAAGGTCCCCGTCGCCGAAACCACAGGCAGTAGGCGCATCAACCCAGGGATGGTTGGGTTTACACGTGCGACGGTGAACGTCACGTTTTGTCCACTCGCTGGGTCAAGTTCATCCAGCGCAGTCAGCGGTCCGTTCGAGATCTGCGTCACAAACGAATTGAACACAACGGGAGTGTTATCGGCCAACTGGTCTTCCGTGAACGTAACGGTCACGGGCACAGTGAATAATGGTGGATCGTTGGATTCAGTGGTTGTAAGTGTCACTGTCGCCGCCACGGATCGTTGGTGCGGCAGCGTCACAAACGTACCGCCTGGGACCGTGGTTGCACCATTATCTGAGATGACATAGGTGAACAGTTCGGTCAATTCAAACGGAGTTCGTTGGTTATAATCCACAGCAGGGCGATAGAAGCCTGTCGTAAACGCACCGCTAACGAACGTGAACGACAGCAGTCCGTTACGTTGCGTGGTCAATGTCAGCGTACCATTTCCACCGGCGAGACTGTTCACATCGACTGATTCATCCGCATCGGCAAACGCGACGACACGCAATGCCTGCTCCGATTCGTTATAGGGAGCGATCAACGTGGGAAGAAACACTCCTGGAATTGCAGGATTCGTACCGGTCAAATTCAGCAGTTGCGCCGCCGTGATTGGCAGTTGCGCCACTGCACCGGTTGCGTTGCTATTGGGACCCAATTCCACGGCTTCGTCGACGGTAAACGAACGGTCAAAGGTAACGGGCACATCGTTGACCGCTTGGACTGTCACCGTGACGGTTCCTACAGCCGTGCGCGGAACCACGGTTCTGATTCCTGTGAGGCTTTCATCAATACCGGTATCCGTAACTACATAGGTGAAGACGATGTCACCATACGCGTCTTTAGGAGGTACAAAGACGATATTACCGCTGGCGTTGATCGATACGGCGGCATCCAGGAAATTGACCGAGACGGACGTGATGGTCAGCGGTCGATCGTTGTTGCTGATGAACGTATTCTCATCACCTGCTGTTACAGACCCCGCCAAATCGTTTTGCAGCAAGAATGCGGATGGGATGACAAGCGTCGTATCTTCGGTTGGAATCGGTGTCGCTTGTCCAAGGCCGACATGAAACTGGTTCCAAACCGTGTTGGTGGGTACGGTTGTTCCGACCGGTCCAATCGTAACGAGGTCAATGTTGGTTGTCGGCGTGTCGTTGCGTGGCGCAACATTGATCGACGTTGTGGCGGTGTGCTGAAGCGGAGTTCCGGCAATCGTCGCACCATTATCGGGGTCGATCGATTCACCGCTGTCCTGGATCGTAAACAAGAACGTTTGCAGAATGGGCGGAGCAATCGCGGCACGTAAGTTATCGCGATTGAGATCCTTCGCGGGAGTGAAAACGATGGTGGTCAAAATGCCAGCGGCGAAGTTGACAACGAAGCTACCTCGCGTTGTAACAAACGGGCCAGTAGCAGCATTGGCAGCAGTAACCACCTGAACGCCAGTGGTTGTCGTGATCGTGACCGACACAACCGTCAATGTCTGATTCATTTCGTTCCACGGTGCTGTTGGTGCAGCAATCGTTGGATACTGTGGCAAGGCGTCTTGGATCGCTCCGACAAGCAACTGTGCAGCCGTGATGGTTACGGCCGTGTCTTCTAACGCTGGAATTAACTTGTCCGTTGCCAGCGGCGCATCGTTGACGGGAACAACATTAATCGTCACCGTCGCCAGTTGAACATTGGGTGGCAGTACCGTTCCAGGAACTGGCTGAGTCGATACCCAGTATGTAAACGTGTCCTGACCATGGAAGTCGGCAGCCGGCGTGTAGATAAATCTGCCCGTCAGTGGATCGGTAATGGTCAGCGTACCTTTGGTCGGCTGGGTATCAACGACGAGTCGTGGCGGTAGGAATCCAGTTACTGGGTCATTAAAGAACAGCGACTTTAAGCCAGGAACCGGCAGCGTGACTGCAGCTTCGGTATTGAGAACTTGGTCTTCATTAACCGCAAACGTATCATCAACCGGCACGGTCGGTGTGACATTGATGATCTCGACTTGGTGATCTTCAACCTCACCACCGATCGCCAATTCATTGGGGCCAAGGTTACCGAATTCCGATATTCGGAATCGCGACCAACGGACACCATCGACCGTGTTTAGAGGCGTCACAATTTTCAGTGTATTGTCACCAACGATTAACGGTTGATTCTTAAAAATCTGTTCCGTGGGACCGAAGGCGCCATCGTCATTGAAGTCGATCCAAGCATCGAGCATCCCAGCAGAGCTGGCGCTGATGGAAATGGTCGTACCAAGTTCATCGAGCGGATTGAGGAAACCGAGCACATCAGAAAAAATCGCGGTGGGTGTCGTTGCGGTCGGTTTCAAAAATACGATGGGATTGTGAGCAGGCGTTCCCGCCGTGGCACCGGTATAGGTTCCTACCGCGACGCCGTCTTCGTCATCAAACGCTTCGATCGTGATAATGTTTGGTATCGTCGGATTGATTGAAACATTGGAGGCATTACCATCAAGTAGTAGCTCTGCCTGAATCGCTTTCGCCAACTTCGTCGTGATGATTGACGTCGTGTCGGTCGCAAGTAATGGTACAGCAATGTTTCCCCGCTTGGCGGCAAAGCCAACAGCGACGAGTTCAAACGTTGCGGACTTTAAGCCAATTTGAACGAACAGTTGGTCTCCGTTGACAAGCGGTGTTGAGTTCGAGACAACAATTTGTCTGCCGGTTGGAATCGCGTTAAACGATAACGCTGCCGCTGGCGGAATCGTTGGCGAATTTGCGATGATGAGTTGAACGGCATCATCGCTTCCAGGGGTGACGGTCGCGTCCGGCTCGCCATCCACGCGTTTTCCTAGTCGCGGCGTTGCACCGGGCTGGATCGTATGTCGCGCACCGTTGTTGGCTAACAGTGTCTGGAAGGTATCCGGTGCATCGCCGAAATCCAGCAGCACATCGGGCATGAGAATGAAGAATTTTGTTGTCCCGTCGACTTGATTGGACCGCAGCGCATTACCGGCAAGGTCCGCGATCTGGGTGTTATTCAGGACGATCGTATAAACGCCCGTCGGATCCCAAAGTGTTGACAACGGTGTCAGCAGCAGGACGCCGGACTGCGAGTTGTAGCCAAGGCTGTAGTCGACCCCTTGAACCAGCGGCGTTGTATTGTGAATGACGGAGACCGCGTTCATAGCCACCGCTGGATTCGCGTTATCAACCACGGTTAGTGGGTTCGGACCACTACCTTCATACGGCGAGTTTGGCCCACGTCCATCGTTGAGAAGAATTGTGAAATTCTCCAGTAGCGGATTGGTCAAATGTACAACAGTTGGATTGGGATCGCGATCTTGTCCATCGTTGTCGATCGGATTGAGCAATACTGCAAATGGCTGATCCGTGTCTGCTCGATCGACCGCACCGCGGTCTTTGAAAACGGACGAACCACCGCCACCGGACGACTGCGACGAGTCAGTTCGTTTTTGACCGAGCACATCGCGATCTGGGGCGACGATGTTCGAGTCGGGCAATCCAATTTGCCCTTTAAAGCCTACATAATTGAAGCGGTCATCGAGGGTATTGAGAGAGCTATCAACGGCTTGTGAGCCGCTTACTAAGTAGTAATTGCCGTTGGCCGCATTCACAAACAACGGGGTTGTAGCCACGCTTTCCAGAATCGCATTTTGTCCCGTCGTGCCATTGGCGTTATTGGCTTGGAAATAGTTAAAACTGACGACTGGCGCGGGTGTTCCCGCTGTCGCGGCACCGATGTTGATGCCGGTCGTGAAGCCCGTGACAATGTTGTTCAACAGAGTCGGGCTGGCATTGCCGATCACGTTGATACCGGTACCGATTTCAAGACCAACGAACGTATTGTTAACGATTCGTCCAAAGGGAACAGCGCGCTGAGGATCCGGCGAAGCATCACCGGCGAAGCGAATGCCATTTCGACCGACAACGACGTTATTTTGGACAACGACGCCGGGAACCAATCGCTCGGAGTTAAGCACCGGGAAGTTGATGGTAGAACCGGGGTGTGGCAGTCCGCCGGGCGCTGGTCCACCTTGATCTGTGCCCGGTTGAATGTTGATTCCCACGGTTTTCGAACTGGTAATCACATTGGAATCGATGATGAACATCCCCTGAGCTCGCTGGCGATTGCGATCTGCACCGAGTCCAGTTCCGCCTTGCAGAATTCGTATATCATCAATGAACGCCGAGTTCAGGCCTGCCGTTACAGAGGCATCTGTGTAGTCGTATAGCCAAGTGAATGTGTGCAGTCCCGAACCAAACGGGTAACTGGCGATTTGGTAACCCAATTCACCCGAGGCCAATGTTTGACTTGAGCCTGCCGTGCCACCTTCGTTTGCATCGAGCGGAACCAAGTTTTGTAGCACGCCGTCGATCAGAAAACGAAGGCCATTGACGTTTTGCGCGCTGCTGACGCTAAAGGCAAATTGAATCACGCCCGCCGAAGTTGACGGCGTTCCGAGTTCAGCCGAGGTCTTTTGGAAGACAGAGATCTTTTGGATGCCGTTGACCGCGCCCGACTGGAGGCTGCGGAGGCCTTCATAAGGCCGGGTCGCGGAAAATACCCAAGGTGCGATAGCGATGGGGGGAATCGTATTGCCGAATAAGACGATCGGTGCCGAGGCGGTAGTCGTAATCGATCCGCCGACTTCAAAGTTGACTTGAGCTGTCTGAGTTACGTCAACTATTTGTCTGTCATTGGTATCAAAAGTCGAAGCGATGGTGATCCCTGCATCGTTCAGACCCGCATATTCACGAGTGGCGGCCGTGCCGATCGTTCGCCGAATCTCAACTTGATAGGGACCACTTAGAATGTCGGGATTTTTCTCCGGATCGTTATTTCTGGTGCGATCGAAACCATCCAGATTAAAAATGGTGGAGTCGATGACAATTCCAGGCGACGTGGTGACCATTTCGCCGCGTTCGGAATAACCGACGATGATGTCATCAATGTAGAAACCTTCAAACTTGTTACTCGTGCTGCGAATGGACCTTTGTGTACTAGAAAATTCACCGTACTTCGTATCTACGGTGCCTAGTGTCGCATCATTGATCGCCCCGCCGGTACTGAAATCGAATCGCAACTTGAGGTCCGCTTCGCCTGCATACGTTGATAGATCGACGCGCACCTGTCGCCACTGGCCCGTGCTGTCAAACAGTTCTTGGATCAGTTGTTGACTTTCCGACCGAGGCGCTCCGGAGTTCTGTCCCGCGTCGGATAGGTGGGAGAGGAAGCCCGGCAATTCGCCGAGATCGCCAGACGTATCGGCTGCGCTAAGCAGCGAGTTGTTCGTGGCTAACAATTCCCAGGTTACGCCACCATCTCGTGACGCAAAAATCCGCGCGCTATCTCGGAACGGATTGCCACCGTTGCTGGCGTCATCAGCGCCGCCATGGCTTTCAGTGTCGAGGAAGTAATTGATATACAACGTCGGACGGTCTGCTGCGGCGTGTCCGGTTAAGTTGAAGCTCGTCGAAGTCAACGTACCGTACCCACCCGCAGGCAAATTGTAGGTATTTCGAATCTCGGCATTGCTGCTGAGGTCCTGATGGAACGCCGTGGTGAGAATGCCATGCTGTGCGTTGACGCCAGTCGTATAGGTCAAATAGCTCGACGCACCCGCATCTTGCTTTTCATTCCATTGTTCAAACCCGAATAAGAAACTGGCACCGCCATCTCCTTCACTCGAATCGCGGTCGATATCACCGGGAGATGGGATGGTGACAGTTTCTGCGGACGGTGCACGACTGTTGTCGGGCGCAAAATTGACGCCGTGACCATTATTGGCAGCCCGCTTGGTGGTCGGGTGCCAGAGATTGAAATCGAGTGGAGAAAACGCCAGTCCGATTGCATTCCCAGCCAATCCGCTAATGTTGATCAAATAGTCATCCGGAATACCATCATTGGCGGTACCGGCGGAAGCCACGCTGACGTTCGTCGACGCCGTGGTAACGCCGGTGTCGATCATCAACGGTAAAGTGACGCCTGCGTAACTGCCACGAAATGCTACGACGACTCCCTGCGGGCCGCGAAGACTGCCGCTGGTCCCAATATCGACGTTGTTAACCGAAGACAGGCCCAACAAAGCGTCTCGCACACTGAGCAGGCCCTTTTGTGTTTCAGTAATTTGGACGGTAGCGTTCGAGAACGGCGACGTGGTTGTAATCGTCGGGCTTAGATTATTACCGGTATCAAGCGTCGTGACCTGTACGGAGGGTGCCGCGCCGCCGGTTAAGCCAGCCGCATCAAAGGTGAAAGTGGCGATGTCCCTGTTGGCCAAGTTCCCGCCGAACGTGACGACAATCGCCCCACTAGGCAACCCTCCTCCTATGGCGTTGACGTTAATATTGACTGCAGTCAGCCCGGTGATGTTTTGCAGTGCGGTTTTAACTGCAGCCGGACTGTCATTGAAATTAATCGGCAATGACGTGTTTGTCGTGGCACCGATTCCGTTTGTGGCATCCACCAAGGACACGGTGAACGTGCCGCCTGTCGGACCGCCCGTCAAGGCAATTTGCTGTTGCTCGTTATTGGTAACCGCCGTGATCTGGGGAACATTCAGATCTTGAAGCGCACCGATAAAAGTGACCGTAAACACGACCTGCCCCGCCGTCACTGACCTGGTAACATTGACATTTCCGAAACCAATGGTGGACAAATTTTGGAGCGCCGTACGCACCGTCGTGGCGCTGGCGTTGTAAGGGATATCGACCGTCGTTTGGCCATTGAATTGGAGCTGGAAGTTATCGCTGTTGGTTGTCGACGGAAACGAAATTTGCTGCACTTCGGCGTAATGCAACAGCGATGTATCGGCAGTCAGTGCGGTGATATCACGGTGGGCCAAGGCACCAGTGAAGGTAGCTATCACTGAACCCGTGGCGTCGCCGGTTAATGGCCCGCCGGTGACAGTGACACCGCCAGCAACGATACTTGGAAGTGTTTGTAGGGCAGTCTCAATCAGTCCTGCAGATGTGTTGTAATTGAGTGGGTTCGATATAGGATTGGTGGTTTCGATTTGGTAAACCGTACTGCTAACCACATGCGCCACTGGCGTGGTGCCATTGATCCCTCGGGTCACTGTGTACTGGTTGGACACTGGGCTGCCGGTCACTTGCAGATCTTCGGAGTCAATTCGAATCTTGAACGGGTAAGCCTTGGGGAATGGCACACCGCTGTTAACCGTAATGGTCGTGGGCGCGGCTGGGACAACTTGAACGATGCTGTCGTTCTTATGATTGGCAGCCGTGGTACCATTAACACCGTGGGTGACCACGGTCAGCAAGTTGCTGCCCGCCACCCGAGTTACTGACATCTCCTCGCTGTTGACGCGGACCGTGAATGGGACCGCTCCGCTTGGGAACGCGGCACCGCTCGCGACTGTAAGTGTCGCGTCCGTCGAAAGAATATTCCCGGTCGCTGTTGAAAACGTTGCGGCTGCTAAGAGGGCGGTGGTTTTAGCGGTCAAGACTTCGAATACGGACGCGGTGTCCAAGTGCGCCACTGCTACGGTTCCATTGAAGCCGCGCTGGCCAATCGTCAATGTGTTTCCTGCGCGACTGGTGACCAGCATTTCTTCGCTGTCGACGCGGATTATAAAATTTGTGGCTGGGAAAGCCGGGGTGTTTGCGAGATCGGAGACATTTTGAATATCGAAGGTTTTAACAACGGCATTGATTCCCGCCGCCAAACTCGACACCGCACCCTGATCTTTCCGGAATGACAGCGTGAACGTTCCGCCGATCGCAGTAGTTCGAATTGACTGTTGCTCATTGAGACTGACCGTGCTAGGTGCGTCGACCGAAATCGGGTCCGTGGTCTGCCGTGACGTTGACGTACCTAAGTTGTCATCGAACGTCAGCGTGAAGGTTCCGCCTGCCGGTGCAGCCGACAGCACCGTAATGCTTTGCGCGGTGTTGCCGGTGTCGAAAGCGTAGGCGACGTCGAGTGTCGTCGGATCGAGCGAAACGACGTCACCGCTGCCTGTGGTGGCAAATAGGATGCCTTTGTAGAAGCCGGCTTCTACGTTTTGAGGGCCGAGCGCCAAGCCACTGAAGCTCAGCGCGCCGCCGGTGGTCGAGGTCAATACTCTTCGATTGATTACCAAGCCCGTGTCTGGGTCGATCTCGATAAACTCGCCAGTCGACGTGACACCGAAGAGGTTGCCGCTGCTAAGGAAGTTACTGAAAGACAATCCGGTCACGCGTCCCGTCAAGGGACCAAATGAGGTCCCGTTGTTGCCATTGGCAAATGTCGTCGTGAGTGGTATCCCACTGAGGAAAGTCAGCGCAGTGGTACCGCTATTGCCATTGGTAATGACGGCGGTCACAAACCGTCGCGAGTTCACATCGTTGTTGATTGCATCGACAATTTGCCCGACCGTGGGCGCTCCGTTGATGACACCATTGGTATCGGTGGTGAAGTTGATCTGTAAATTTATTCGAGCGCCAGTACCCAAATTAAAGGCACTTGTGACCGTTGCACCCACACCCTGGTTTACAACCCGACTGAGATTGATGACGACATTGTTCCCGTTGAGCCCTGGAATCTTGGACTCCAAGGTGATCGTCGAGAAGTTACCCGTGAAGTCCAACTTGTCATTCACGGTCCAACTCGCGTCCGCAAAGGTCACGCCCGCAGGTTGGATATCACCCATCAATCCGTAGGCCGGGTTACCTCCGTTCGCGTTCGCCGGTGTGGCGTCTCCCGTGGATCGAGCACGATACAACTTCGACGTATTGTCTCCCTCGCGTACCGAATCGTAGATGTCATAGCTCGGTGTGGTCGCAGGACCATTAGGAGTACCCTTACGTTGGAACGTCAATGCATCGACGTCACGAGAGGTCGTGAACTGTTGGAACCGATTTGAAACGTTGTTGCCGTTGAGCAGGTTGACGTTGAGCGTCTGGCCATTGCCGGGGATATTGTCATTGCTGAGGATTGTTGCGGGACCGGTTGATGACGGATTGATTTTCACCAGCGCGCCGACGCTACCGGTTGCCGATGAAAGACGCTGGTAGCCGAAAAAGTTGCCATCGCTGCGCATGACGATGTCCTGGACATCGTCCGCGCCACCGAAGAGCGAGCCATTTTGATCGGTCACACGTGTCGTGATCGGACCTGTCTTGGACGGATCGGCGGTGTAAAGAACATCTCCGTTATCTGAACCAGCAACATCTGTTGCGACGTAGAGCGAGACATCGGCCAGCTTGAACGGCTTGATATGGTCCGCGTCGAGCGCCGCCGCCGTGGTGATATCGAAAATGCCCGAAATGATAGGCGTCTGAATCGAGCCCGCTGACCGATAGCCACTGAACCCGATATGGTCTTCGACGACACGCTCGATGGAGTCAATCGGTTCGAGACGGGTGAGCGCATTACTTGCATTAGTCGGCGCTGACTGGAACGCTCCTGCCAACGATGTCGGCAGTTGTCGATCGCTCATCACGGCGACATAGTAGCTCGTGTTCTTCGCCGGGTCTGCCTGAACCGGCAAATGGACAGGGCCGATGAATCCATCTTTAACACCAAGGGAGCCGGTACCCAGATCCTTCACTCCATCTGCCGTTCCGCCGGTTTGGTCGTCGACAACGTTCGATTCGCGGCCGACAAAAATCAATTGGCCCTTGTCGTCGTATATGGCTATGGTTGTGTCGCCGCGCACGGCCTTGTCCGCATAATCCAAGTCAAACACAACCGCAACCGTACCGGACCCATCGTTGGCACCCTTGATGAATTGGATGTCGGTGTGCTTCAGATCAAATTTGTACCAATCAACATCGTTTTGGTTTGATAACGTACCGGACAATCCGATTGCAGCCATGTCAGTCTGCAGCAGATTGACCAGCGTCTGTGCTTCGGGAAGCGTATCGTTGTTTTTATTCGGGTATTCGCCACTTTCGCTGGTCAGTGGACTGTGCGTGGGCAAGCCTTGAACATCAATGGCAGTGGTCGCAAAGCGGATATCGGCGAACTGCACGGTTGAGCCCGGAAATTCGTCAACCTGACGCAAGCGGATTTGTAGTTGGTAATTACCACGGCTTTGACCGTCGATCGTTGTGATCCCCGGCCCCGGGGGCAACTGGGGGTTACTGCGGACGCGAACGAAGTAGGTTCCGAGAGTGCCATTTGTGCCTGGCAATACGGTACGCAAACCGGAATCACGGAAATTCTGAGTGTAGTAATCTCCACCCAGCAACGGATTTTGTCCCAACGATTGGGCATTTAAATCGTTGAGCGCACCCGTGGCAGAGGAGCGGTCCGACCGTGCTACAACCGTGCCGTTGGAAGTGACCAGCTCAATAACGGTATCCAACGTCGAATCGGTGCGATCAATGTCGAGCCAGATGGGAGTGCCGGCGGTGCCGACGAAGCTGTAAACGTCCACATCGTTCGGATCATCGGGACTGATGAATCCATGAACTTCAAACCCCAAGCGACGATTTTCGTCACCACGAGCGTCATAAGCTGCAAGTGCCTGACCGGCGGCGCGAGGCTCATTATTAATCAGCGTACCGAGCATCTGCGCCGTATCGGTCTCGCCATTGATATCCCTTGCATTAGTAAGCGTATTTTCGCGTTCGCGAATCACGGCAACATTTCGATCGTTGCTGAATTCGTCAAATTTGAGCCCGCGCCAATCGCCTTCGGCTGCCGGGTTGGTGAATGTTGTGGTGGCTTGGCCAATGATTGACGAAACCAAGATTTGGCTGAACACGTTAGCGGCCGCTGGTGAGGCGGCAACTTGACTGATGTCACCAGCAATTCCTCCGGTGGCATTCACGATGCTCACATAATCTTGCACCGTCGTACCAAAGGTGCCGAAACCGTTACTGATGGTTCCGTTTGGCAAAACGGTAAATCCAGTTCCATTGATCGTATAGGTGTTCCCTTGTGCATCGATAGCCACGCCGGGAGTATTATTGGAATTTTGGACGTCAATACTATTGATTGCTTCAAAGTGAAATCCCCTCGAAATTAAATTCGAGATCGTCCCGCCTTGGGTGAGAGCCGGCACCAGAATGTCGCGGTCTTCGTCCGACGCAAAAATAATGAACTTTTCCGCATTCGCCCGCGTTGGATAGTTCTGTAAGGCGAAATCGATACCGGCGTATCCGTCTTCCTCAAAGCCGTCACTACGGAATACAGTGGTAGCCGCTGTCGCATAATCAGCCGCTGTGCCGAACAACGTCGCACCGGGGCCAATCGGAATCGAGCGACCAAGCGTGCTGCCTTGGCTGGCAAACCCAACCACACCATACTGATTCCCGCCCGCGCCTGTACTACCGATGCCTTGTGCCAACAGCCCGGCTTCAAGATCCAGAATTAATTGGCCGGTGAATGCTTGTGTGGCCGACATTGTCACCGTCTCATCCATGACAATGATGACGTCAACAAAAGGTACACTTCCAGGTGTAACGGTGGATACGGTGCATCCTCCTGACTCAATCGTATCGTTTTGTGGTAAGCCATCAGGACTGAAGCCGGCTCCAACCGAGCAGTCTGTTAATGATGTCATGACAACGGGGTGTCCTGGTGTTCCCAGCACATGAACCGTGCCACCCACGCGATCTTCAATATCCAGCGGCTTGCCCGTCGCGGTGAAACCAGCGCTCGCACCGGACAATTTTACGACGAGGCTTTCCGAGTTGCTACTTTGCAGTGTCAAGCCGCCATACGTATGAAGATTGTCAGTGATGATTTCGCCCTTCAATACATGCACGATATCGGTGTCGTCCCATACTGACTGAGTCGTCAGGGTCTCAGCACGCACGTCCATTCCATTGACACCGTTGCCATCTAACCGATTCAAACGGACGAGTGGCCCATAGTTATCGTCCAGCAACTCAAAGCGATTGATTTCATCCGTACTGCGACCACGATCACGTTGAATGACGGCTTTGAGCGAGTTGGCATTGATATTGATCGCGGGGCCAAGGTTGTCGACGATCGTGTTGTTGACGATGATCGGTTGTGCACCGCGAACGAAGATCGTCGCGATGGCATTGGCACCACGACCGTCGCGAGTTCCACTGGCGGCACCCACGGCGTTATCTGAAATGAGGCTATTGGCAATGCGGACATCCGCTTGCTGGATTTCGATAGCATTGAACGCGGCCGATCCGCCTCGGATCGTTGAAACACCCCCGCCAAACGAAATGATGGCGTGGTCGATGGTGCCTGAAGAAGTCTCTCCAAAGAACAACCCTGCCCAGTCACCGGCAGCCGGCAAGCTACCCCCGGAGTTCGTGTCAAACACGCCACTGCCGCCGTAACGATCATCCTTAAACGATGTGAAGATAACCGGACGATCCATGGTGCCTTCAGCAATTAATGCTGAGGAACCGCGTTGGGCCTCGATTCTTGCGCCAAGCATCTTAACGACGACGCCTGGATCGACCACCAAACGGCCCGCAGCGCGGGCAACGAGATTCACGCCATTGTTTATCGGGCCACCGGGGTTGCCATTGATGATCAAACTTTGCTGCAGCACGTGTGAAATGTCAGTGTCATTGAAACGCCCCGCGATATTCAATTTCTCAACAGGCTCACCGTTTGCCGTACTAATGCGAACGAACAATCCGTTGATTGTATTCCCAGACAACGAGTTGCCATGCACATCGGGTCCAATGCGATCAAGCGAATCATCAAAGCTATCGGGACTGGCGGAAACCGACGCATTACTGCTGTTGGCAATGCGATTAAAGCTAATCGTCGGGCGCGCATTGTTGATAAAAATCGGTGCGAAGTCGAGGTCGTCAGAAACGACGAACACCTTGCCGCCTGCGTTAAGGATATCAGTGTGATTGACGTAATTGAGGAAAATGCCTTGGGCTTCCAAGTCAGAATCGTCACGGAATACGATCCCGCCGAAGTCGCCAGCTTTCGCAGCCGGACCGACGCCATTGGAATCACCGCCAAAGGAGTCGTCGTTATAGGATCGCAACAGTACCGGTATGTCAGGTGTTCCAAGCAACTGAATTGCGGAGGCATTTCTACTGAGGTCGATCGTTGACGAACCGACGTCAAGGTTTGCCGATCGCAATTTGATCAGAGCACCGGCGTCAATCATCACCGTCGTCCCTTGTGGCACGAGAAACTCGCGCCCGTCACGAAGTGATTTAGAACTCGAATCGATACCGATCAAATAGGGTTTATTATCCAATGCCGTCGTCAGGTTGCCATCGGGGCCAGCGTTGCCGACGATGCGAACCAAGTTGGGTGTATTAAGCAGCGTGGGAGCGAGATTGACGTCGAGATTGAGACTTGCATTACCCGACAACTGGACCACGCGCGCGGTGCCACCGACGGCGACCGATGCCGAAAGCCGGCCCGCACCGATCGCAGTCGTGATCGCCGTGCGAATTTGTGTCGCGATCGTGGTGGCATTACCGGAAATAACGATTTCATTGGTGCCCAAGCCCGCGACCGTGACAAACGTGAATGTGGCGGTATTGACGCCGTCCTTAATGACGAACTGTTGCCCGCTGAGCAAAGCGGGTGTCGCGTTGCTCGGTACCACGATGCGATTGCCCGCGGCGGTCAACCCCGTGCTGATCTGGTCATAAGGATTAGCTAGGGTTCCGACACCGTCGGGCAGCGTTGCTCGCGGATCATTAGCGCGATCGACGAAGATGGTCGATGCGGTATCACTCGCCTCAAACCAGAAAGAATACAGTCCGCCGGGCGTTCCATCGCTATCGCCATCCATCGTGGTCCCGCTGACATCGCGCAATGCACCGCCCTGGTTCGTTTCGAATTTAAGCTTCAGGTCATATTTGCCATCGGTCGTTCCACCAAAACCACTGTCAGGAACATTGGGATCGTAATTGTCGTTGCCAGTACTGGAAACACCGACAAAATAATCACCCGCTTCGAGTTGCAAGTCGAGGAACGAATCGTTGCCATAGTAAGCATCATTTTGGGCCACAAGTTCTCGTTTGCCGCTGGCCGTTTGGCGATATAGCCTCAGGACGGTATTAAGCAAGCTTGATGGTGTCTGGCGTTCAGCGACCGTTTCCGCTGTGAACCGTCCCGCTTCGCTCAGCGTGAATTTATACAAGTCGATATCGGTGCTGTTGGGCGGAACGATACGCTGGAGGTGCACAATATCGTTATCGCCAGGCAACACGTCATTGGGTAATCCTGCTCCCTGCACCGCAGGCAGTTCGTAAGAGTGACCAAGGCCAAGACCGTGACCAATTTCATGGAACATGATGCCGGTAAACGCGTCGCCGAACGAAGAGTTTGCCGGAACAACGGACTTGTCGACCACAACGAGTCCTGCGCCGCCTTTGCCACCGACTTGGCCTGGCATCAATGTTGGATCGATGGCGCGGATATCGCCCTTAAAAACATTCATTCCGCCAGCAAGTACTTCAAAGAACTCGTAGCCTGACAGGCTGGCGTAGATCTCAAAAATACCGCGAACAATATCTTTTTCTTCGGGCGTGATGAAGTTTTGATAAACGCCGACGGAGGCAGGAAACGAGTAAGCAAATGGAATGACTCTCGAAGGCGTTGCTAGCGCCGTGCCAGTAGCGCCAATGTGCGACTCGCGCTGAATTTCCCGGTGCCCCGGTTCGTCATTGCCACCGGGATATGGCGGTAAGGGAATACTCTGCGGTTCGATTTGGGATTTGATCGTGATCCCTGCGGCGCCTACAGTGCCGATGTCACTTGCCGTGTTGAACGACGAATTTTGGTCGTTGATCGTTAACGGGGATCCCGCGACGCTCGCATTGACTTGATATGATCCCGTGCTGCCGTCTTCGCTGACAACTTCAACGAAATAAGTGCCTGTTGTGATGACGGCAAATGCAGGTAATGTCAGTGGTTGGCCTGGTCCTGCCGCAGCGATTTGGCTAATGATTGTACCGGAGGAGTCTAGTAGTCTCGCTCGGAGGAAAAGTGTTCCTAGATCCGGTGTCACCGTTGCCGTCAATGTCGCACCGGCGGTGAGCTGAAGTTCGTACCGATCCACATCAGCCGCATTGTTGCTGATGCGGTTTTCGTCACCCATGAAGCCGTTGTAAGCAAAGCCGCTGACAACTGAGGCCGTCGTCGTGAACAGCGAACCGGCGCGAGCCGTCACATTGCTAATGCTATCGCCAACATCCGCTCGTCCAACGTCCAAGCGATAAGTGCCTTCTGGTATTGCGGAGGCAAATGTTAGCGTTACCTGGTTTTTCTTGGTGACCGCGTCAAAGAGATAGGTTGCTGTTGCTGGGAGCAGCGTCGAATTGTCACTCGTCGATAATGTGGACTTGGTATTGACTAAACGAAAGAATTTTGGATCGGTGGCATCCGTAACATTGAGCCGCTGATTGTCGAAGTGGACGACGATTTGATCGGCAGCCTGCGTCAACACTCCGCTGGCATTGCGTGTGATCGGTTGCGGCACGACCGAGACAACTTGCGCACCGCGATCGAGCCTAAACTGAGTCGAGAAATCCGTGCCGCTGGCAAAGGCTTGGCCCCCCATGTTCTTCAGGCTTAAGTTGACGCCTAGGTTGGAACCGATGACCCTGATTTGATAGGTGTCATCAGGAAATTCGCTCGTTGCATCCGTTGAATTTTGCGATGCTGAGCTTGCTGGACGCAGTACAATTTTTTGCAAATTGGCGGGGTCTGTCGCCGTGGGATTTTCAAACCCCACGTAACCTAACGAGACGGCAACGTCGGGAATGGTACCTAAAGGGGAAAAGAGCCCGTCTCCACCGGAGCGGATCAATTGAATGGTGTTCGCATTGATGGTGTTCTTGTCGAGGTTCGCACCGCCTTGAAACAGCAGGTTGAATTCACCAGGAGCGGTCGTCAGGGAATCGCCGTCTTTTAGCAGCGCTCCTGCATCCGGCCGAATCGCGATTAGCTCGGGCCCGGCGAGCATTTGTCGGTTTTCGAGGCGCTCGGTCAACGCTTTTCGAACGGTTAATCGCTGCCTTTGCCGTTGACTTTTGACACGATCCTTGTGCAGACCTTTGACGAGCGATTGAAGTCGGCTGAGAGCCATCTTCTCAATTCCTAAAAAAGTAGTGCTAAAACAGGACGAGCCGGAAACCGAAACGGTTCTCCGACGGATTTTAACCAACAGCCGTTCTGAGCGGCCTGACAAAACTAAAAACTAAAAACATCAGCGACCGATTGCGAATCGGCGGTTCGATTGAATGGGTTAAACCGGCTGAAATTCAGCTTTTTGTGATTCAATTTACCTTATCTCCAGTCGTTAGGGTCGTTTAGACGCCGCCAACGACTGATTCGTTTCATTCTTTCTAAAAGCTAGCGGCATCTGCCCATGCGGCGTCTAGTGCTTCCACCCGATCGGCATCTTTCTTGGCTTTCTCTTGTTCCTCGTCAATCGCGATCACCGTCACGAGATCGTCGCTGGCAACGCTGAAATCAGGCTTGAAATCCTTGTCGTCCAGCAGCCCAACGACGGCGTCTGCAATCGCTCCACGAGCACTCAGGGCCGAGGCATTCAGGGCCGAGGCATTCATTGTAGAGGCGATTTGAACTACTGGTGCAGCCTCAGCCAATTCGCCCTCTGCGCTGGCACCGGTGCGCCGGTTTTGACGAGCGATTTCGTTGATGACACGCAATGCGTCGTTGGCCGAAATGACCGAGTCGCCATTGACGTCATAGTAATCAGGACCACGGTCAGTCGGGAGAACTGGGATAGTCGAGCCTTGACCCGCACGCGAGGCACGCGCCAAGCGGTTGATAATTCGTAGTGCATCGATCGGAGACGTCTGGCCGCTGGCATTGACGTCAGTAAACTCACGCGGATTCTGTAACCGGCTACCTACGGTTTGCACGGCAACGGTCGCCACGTTGCTGACTCGCCCACCGTTATCCTCAATTGTGTACTGGAACGAATCAATGCCTGTGAATCCTGTTTCGGGCAGATAGCGAACGTTCCCACTGCCCGCCACAATGACAGTTCCGCGTAGCGGTTGCGTCACAATCAGGATGCTGTCTAGGTTTAGCGCCCCTTCGGGATCCAAATCGTTGGACGCAACATTGATCGTCACCGCTTCATCACGGAACGTACCCGACTTATCGTTGTTGGCGACCGGGGCTTTATTGACGTCGATCGTAATCGACTGTTCTTCGGATCGCTTACCAAGGTTATCCGCAACCGTGTAGCGAATCGTATCGGTGCCTCTGAACCCGTCAAATGGCGTGTAGATCAGCGTCCCATCGTTTTGCACGACGAGAGAACCAAATGCAGGTTCCAACGTGATTTTCAGCGTCGTCGGATCGATCGTACCGTCGATATCGATGTCATTATCGAGCGGCCGAATGACCGTACTGCCGTTAGGAACAAGTGTAGGCGAGTCGGGCAACAATAACGGTGCGTCGTTGACACCCGCAACATTAATGGTGATGGTCGCTGGATTACTGATCGCACCAGCGGCATCGCGAATACGATAAGTGAACGTATCAGCGCGAGTCTGGCCGGGGGCCAAAGCTTGCAACAGGGCAGCCTCGGTTGGGTCATATTCAATGATGCCACCCACGCCGAGCGTAACTTTTGCCCCGTTGAGTGAACTCGTTTGCAGACCGAACACGGTCAAACGCTCCAGACTGTTGGAATCCACGTCTGGATCGACGTCATTAGGAATGGGAGGAATAGGAAAGGCAAGCACCTGTGCACTGGTGATTGTCTGTACCGTGTCTTCGTTGCCAACGAACGTAACATTTTTCGCTACAGGAACATCGTTGACTTCAGTGATTGTGATCGTCAATGGAACAAGCGTGCTGCGTCCACCCTGGCTATCCACAGCCTGGACCTGCACGACAACAGTACCGCTGGCATTGTCGGCTGGCGTAAAGCGAAGGAAGCCGTTATCCGTGATTGCTGGTTGGCCTGCTACCGTGAACAACGACTGACCGCTGGTCGGCGTGATGACTACAAAGCGTACGGTTTGCACGGGTGCTTGTTCGTCTGCCGGTCCTGGGCTGATCAACGTTGCGTAAGGATTCGGTGACGAGAATTGCCCTGAATCTTCGTTGACCGTCACGTTCGCTCCAGGCGTGAAGACGGGTGCATCATTGACCGCGTTGACCGTGATTGTGAACGTTCTCGGCGGCGAGCTGGTATTAAATTCCAGCGGTACCGAGGCGATTCCATTATCACTTGCAATCACAGTAAATACCGCGACGCCGTTGGCATTGGGCGAGGTCGTGAAGTTTAGTGTACCAGCCGCAGTGACGGTCGGTACGCGAGTGAACAGTCCGGTAGGAACGGTCACAGGGTTCACGGTAAAGGTAACCTTTTGGCCGTTTACCAAATCGAGTTCGTCGGTCGCTCCTGCGGGGCCTGCCTGAATGTTGGTTGCCCAGTTCGGAATGGTTGTGAGGCCAATCGCCGTCGATGTGGTTGCGTCTTCCAGCACAGTAACCGACGGTGCACCACCAAATACCGGAGCATCATTGCGGGCAATCACCTGTAGCGTCAGTGTGGTGAACCCTTGCTTAGGATCATTCGTGACGACACCATTAACGTCAACCGTTGTGCCATTGTCAACGACACCGTAAACGAATGAATCCGTTCCGTTGAAGTTCGCACGTGGCGTGTAACGCAGTCCGATCAAGTTGCCAAGCGAATCCTTTTCCTGTGACAAGGTTCCACCATTGACCGAGACCGCAGGGACCGGACTCGCCAGCGAAATGGATTGGTTGCCACCGGGTGTGATATTCGCAGCTTCATTGGCCGGACCGACGTTAAACGCATCGAGTAATCCAGTTAATCCATTGGTACCGCGCAGCGGGATCAGTGTTCCGCGAATGGTGGATGTTCCATTGCCCAAATCGACGAGTGCATCTTCGTTTAGCGAGTAAACGATGGGCGTTGTCGAAATGAGCGCCGGGCGATCATTGACAGGGCGAATGTTAATCGTGATTAAGCGGAAACCGCTGCTGACGATATCGCCGCGCGGCGCGTTATCAGGTCCGTTATCGGTCGCACGGACTTCGAAGATGGCTTGGCCGAAAGCATCGGGCGAAGTGCGGAAGCTGAGCGTACCAGCGGGATTGATTGTCGGTGCTGTGGCAAACAATCCTGCAACGGACGAGATGGCCGTGACCGAGAAGGATACCGATTGTCCGGTATTGGCATCGATTTCGTCGAATGCCGTGTTTCGCGGGCCTGCAAAGACATCGGTAACATAATCTTCGAAGCTGATCAGACCGGTATCTTCCAGAACCGATAAATCGGTGTCGCCGATACTGAAGATCGGTGGGTCATTGACTGGATTGAGTCGGAATTGAACCCTGCCTCGGCTAGTCAATCGATTCTCTACGAGCGAGCTTGTGGTGAGGTTGAATGTCTCGCCACCGGCAGGATTGTTGTCCTCCACGTCAAACGTGAACGAATCCAGAGCATCGATCAACGTATTTGAATCTACTGGTGGAATGTATTCCAATTGCGAGATTTCACCGTTGGCATCAAACGCCAGCGTTCGGATCGTCCCGCCCAGCGACGTCGTGCCTTGGAAGCTAAACAGTCGCATCGTCTGCGAACCTCCTTGCGTGGCGTCCTCTTCATTTTTCGGACCCGCATTAAACGCGTCGATCAAGCCGATGCGCTGGTAACCGATGATCGCAGGGTCGCGACGCACATTGATCACATAAGGAGTCTTAACGCCGAGTGCTCCGGTGTTATCTTCCTTCATCGTGAAAGTAATTGTTCCCGCTGTATCAACCGACCATCCTTCATCGAGATTTTGGTTGAGTGACGTACCAAGGATCGCCGGATCGAAACGCGGTGCATCGTTGACCGGTCGGACAGCGACGGTCACGGTTGACCGGGTGCGCCGCGCGACAAAGCCAACGGTACCCGTCTCCGCGTCAACAGCCTCGAAGACATAAATCGCATTTCCGACGGCATCGGGAGCTGGGAAGAGCGTCAATACACCGGCTGGAGAAATTTGTGGATCTCGCAACATCAGTCCAACTGGCACCGTTGACAACGCAGGCAAGATCTCGAACGAGACGGTTTGTCGCGGCGTTTCATCAAGGGCTGTCGCTGGTCCAGGAAAAATTCCTGTGGCGAAACCAGCGACGGTGGTCGGAGCCGAGTCATCGCGTTCAAGGATATTGATCGATGCTGGCGAGACAAATATGGGTGCATCATTCGTTTGCGCAACCGTAATCGTTGCCGTTGCAAAAGCGGTCGCTCGTACGCTTGGCAATGTAACCACACCACCGCCTTGGGGCCGAGTCGTGCGGCCATCGTCAGCGACCAAGTACTCCAGCGTTTCAACTGGCGAAAATGGCGTTCGTGTGTTGTAATCGGCGACCGTGATCAACCGGCCAGCGGTAAACGCACCATTGAGGAAATCAAACTGGTATTGACCACCTGCATTGCCAACCAGCGTCAATGTTCCCGTTCCACCTGGGAGGGTGGCAACGTCGTTGGTACCAACCGATGTACGGAAGGCAACCACGCGAATCGCTTGTTCAACTTCGTTAAACGGACTCGCCAGGGTGGCGGCAAAACTACCAGGCACTGAACTCGTTTCACCAGCGATGCCGGTGATTAATCTCGTCGGGGTAAAAGTAAACGCCGCACTCACGCCGGGGTTAGCCGATTCCGTGAACGCAATTCGGCGGTCAAAGGCCACCGGTGTATCGTTGATTGGCTGAAGCGTAACGGTGACTGTCCCAGTACTGGAAAGTGGATTCGCAGTACGAGTGCGGTTAACAGCTTCGTTGATCCCCTTGTCGATCGCTGTATAAGTGAAGACGACATCACCATAAATGTTAGCTGGCGGTGTCAAAGTCACGTTGCCGCTGGCATCAAGCGTGACACTCAGTCCAGGCGTTAGCGACGTGACCGTGGTGATCTTAAGCGGACCATCGTTACCGCTAGTGAAGCTATTTTCATCAATCGTTGTCGAACGACCAGCAAGATCGTTGGCGAGTAGGAAGGCACCGGGGATCGCAAGCACCACGTCTTCCGTCGGAGTCAGTACGGGTTGATTCAGGTTTGTAAAGAAGGTTCGCCATGGCGTGTTCGTCGTCGTTGTACCCACAATGCCCACGGAAACAGAATCGGTCGCCAGAGTGGGTTTGTCATTTTGAGGTGCCACATCAATGGTCACCGTCGCGATCGCAGTCAGCGGAGTTACCGGTGGCAAGCCAACGCCTTGATCGATCAACAGGCCATCGTCTTGGACGGTGAATGTGAACGAGTCAAGGATGGCCGGCGATCCGACGGCGCGGGGATTATCACGGTTAAGGTCGAGAGACGGCGTATACGTCAAATCGATCAATGCACCCTTAATATCAAATCTCGCGGAAATGTTCCCACGTGGTGTTGCGAACGGCCCCGAAGCCGCATTCGCTGCATTAATCGTTGTCGAACCGGCTTGAATCGATGACACACGAAGCACTTGGTTGGCCTCGTTCCAAGGAAGTGCAGGTGCACTGGCAGGGTAGCTAGGCACCGCATCGGCAACCGCACCGGCAATCAACTTCGCGGCCGTCACTGTGATCGGCGTATCTTCGATGGTCGTGATGGCTGAAGAAACAGCCCCTGGTGCGTCATTGATGGGACGCACGTTGATGGTCACGGTCGCAAACACAACCCCAGCCGGTGCTGCTGCGCCTGCATTGGCTTGGGTGCTTAACCGGTAAGTAAATGTATCAACTCCGGAGAAGTCGGCTGCTGGGGTGTAGATAAATCGACCGCTGGTCGAGTCTGTCACGACCAACGTACCATTGGTTGGTTCCGCACCAATAAAGAAACGAACCGGTAAGAACGTTTGCGCTGGCACGATGTCGTTCGCAATGACGGATGGAAGCAGCGTATTGGAGACAGTATTCAGGATCCCATCTTCGTCAACGGTAAACAGATCATTCGCAGGTACGGGCAACGGAATGTTGATGATCTGAACTGGGTAATCTTCGACTTCACCTCCGACGGCAACGCCGGTTGGCTTTAGATTGCCACCTGTCGACAACCTGAATCGTGCCCAAGTTGATTTATCCGTCGCACCAGCGGGGGTGAACACGCGAAGTGTGTTGGTGCCATCAACGACTGGCGCATTGGTAAGAACTTGTTCCGAAATATCAAACGTTCCACTGCCGTCAAAGTCAATCCAGGCATCCAATAACCCTGCACCGGTTACCGTCACACTCACGTTCGTACCCAGCGGATCTTGTGGATTCAGGAACCCGAGCACATCCGCAGGGATCGTGGTCGACGTGGGAGCACCGGGGGCAAGGAATACATTGTAAGTGATCGCGCCGGATGTAAAGGTCCCGATCGCAACACCGTCTTCGTCATCAAGCGTCTGCAGTTCGATGACCGTTGGAGTCAGTGCAGAAATGGAGACGGTCAGCGAGCTGCCCGATGAAGCAAGTTCGGCTCGAATCGCATCAGCCAGTCGAGCTGCGATCGATTCTGGCGTATCGCCAGCCACAATGGCGACCGGTATGTTGCCAATCAATGGTGCGATACCCGTGGCCACCAATTCGAAGGTCGTCGCAACATTGTTGATAGTGATTCGAACCCGCGAACCACTCACCGCGGCAACGTTGTTGATTGAAATGCTGAGCGAACCCGCCGATGGGGCCGCGAACGAGAATAGGGATGAACTGCCCGGCGAATTTGCCGAGATTGCAACCACCGTATCGTCACTATTGGGCACTGGCTGTCCGTCGAGTTCAGTATCGATGACTGAACCGAGTCGAGGGGTCGCGGCGGCACCGACGCTGTGTCGCGGCCCGTTGCCCGCGAACCGCGTTCCATAGCTCGCAGGTGCATCGCCGAAGTCAAAACGCACTTCGGGCATGATGATCGTGAACCGTGTTTCGCCATTGTCGCGATTGCTGGCAACGGCATTTCCCGCCAAGTCAGTGATCGCTGGCAAATCGATACCAACCGTCGCTACCAGCCCGGTACCACGCTGGAATTCGATCAACCGTGTATTGCTAAACAATAACGTTCCACCACCGGGTGAGAACGTTGTCGACACCAATGGCGATGTCGATACCGCCGTTGCCAAAGCGGCGGCGGCGGCAGCAGGCGAGAACTGAGAACTAGGAATGAAACCAACAGGAATCGCACCACCGGATACACCATTGAGAATCAACGTCGAAGTGCCGACCGATACAGTCGCAATGACCTGGGTCGTCCCCGATGGAATGATTGCTGGTTGTTCACCAAGGCTGACAACGTTCGCACCCGAGGCTGGGTTCAGCGAACCAGGGAACGCCAAACCGATTTCCACGGCTGCGGCAGCCGCGATCTGAGTCGGCGTGGCGGTTGGCGCGATCACGATTCGCCGTGACGTTGTTGGTAGCGAAGCATTGCTCGTGAAAACAAACGATTCAGAGAGGCTGCCATTGGTAATTGTGAATGTCAAGCCTTGCAATGTTGCGCCTGTGGCTGTTGTCGGGACTGTTAGCGACAGTGATTTGGATACACTGGGAGTACCAATCAATAGCAGAGGATTGGTGGTTCCAAGCAGTGTCAATTGATCCGTAAAGGCACCGCCGATCAGCACGCGTCCGTCGCTGAGCGAGCGAGCGGAAACAAGATTCAGCGGTTGAGCCTTCAAAACGGCGGCTGTGATGGTACCGATTTCGTCGACTGTGTTTGACCGCGAAATAGGAATCGCGACTGCCGTTGGATTCGATGGAGCAGCACCGTAGGTGTACTCAAACAAAATATTATCGGGACCGGACTGATACCTGAATTGATCCCCAGCGGTAACACCATCAGGGACACCGATTGGCGTCAGGCCAGCGACCGTGGCAGTGGCATTGGTGAATACGATCGAATGTCCAGCAAGGCTGCCGATCTGCAAGGAATTTGCCCCGAACGCACGGGGCACCAAATCGAGTGCGGTCTTGATTGCTGGCGTGGAGATTGCGGCGAGAATGGCGTCACGCACTTCCTCGATCGTACCAGCCGTCTGCAGGTTGATGGCAATGTTACCGCTGGCAACACCTCCACTTCGATTGATTTCAAAGGTCCGCGACGCACCGTTAGGTGACGTGATCGTAAACGTGTCGCGGTCCACAAAAACGTTATTAGCACCATCGACTCGCAGCCCCAAAGATTGTGGCACTTGCAGAACGAAACCACTGTCGTACTCGAACGTATTGCGCTGACCTGAGGCATCGGTAACGTAATACCGATCGCCGTCGTTGATCGTATCGCCCGACAATAAGTTCAGCACAACTCGATTTTCGTTATTTAACGTGATCTCGTAGACGCTGTCTCGACGCCACAAACCTGCCGTTGGGGTCAAGCGAACCACACGACTGTTATCGCTATAGCCGAAAATGTAATCAACGGATGGCGTCAAGCGGATGCCGTCTTCCGTGACAATGACGCTATTGGCCGTAATCGTTGTGGGGTTCGGGCCCGAGCCGGCCGGATCAAGCAGTTGCACTTCAAAGAACGAAACGCTAGCGCTACCGATGGGAAGTCTAACAAACGATGCTTCAGGGTCATTATCGCCTAGAGGAATCGAAATGCCCTCGCCGACAATAAAATCAACTGGGTTAACGAGCACTGCCCTAGGACGATCTTCGTCCGCGCGATCGATCGCACCGCGATCGATGAAAACGTTTGACCCGACACCGCTTGGCGTTGTCACGTTGGGATCGTCAACTCGCGGAATTCCGTATGCGTCGAAGGTCGGAGCAATGATCGGTGATGACGAAATGCCGACTGGATCTTTGACGGTGTTAACGAATGTGGAGCGGTCGCTGAGCGAAGCAAACGAGCTATCGATCACCTCGGATTTAAAGGCTGGGATAAAAATCCTGCCCGGAGCATCTTGAAACAATTGAACCGTGTTAACCAATACTGTGCTGCTGGTTGCTAGCGGCTGATTGGAATTGGTTTTGTTGTTTTGATATGCATTGGCTCCCTCAATGGTACTGACACTATCTGCGGAAATCGAAACACCGACATCGAATCCGGTGATGATATTGTTCAGTACCGTCGGACTCGCACTTTGCCTGATCTGAACTCCCGTACCGCCGCCAGAACCAATGATCGTATTGTTCACGATGCGACCAAACGGCACTGGTGCCGGCGAATCGCCTGCCGCCGCCGTTTCTCCCGAAAAGACAATCGCTGTGCCCGCCCCGGAAACCAAGAGGTTGTTACTGATGACCGTACCCGGCACTAGCCGATCGGTATTGGGATTGCGAAGCGTCGCCGCCGCACCAGGGCGACGGTCGATTGGCGTGCTCGTGAAATTAACGTCATCATCGCTTTGTGGATTGCCAAACGAAGCGCGAATACCTGTTGTCGAATAATCCGTAATGAAATTAGACTCAACGATGTACTGGCCCTGGTCACGGAAGACGTTTGTGTCTCCCTTATCGAAGTGATAATCGACCATCAACACATCGCGTGGGACGGGAACATCATTGCTAACGACGTCGCCAGGACGAATGGTGAGTTGATATTCGCCAAAGTTGTCGGCAGTTTGCGACCCGACGGTGACGTAATAGTAACCCGAACGCGGTGCCACAAAATCAGCTATCAATGCGCTGGCGTTCGTTTCGCCGGGTGCCAAGGCAATGGTTGACGCCGCTTCAAACTGAGGGCTGCTGCCAGCGATATCACTGAATATGGCCATCACTGGGCTGACGAATTTCGTTCCTAAATTCCAACCGACGGTGTCCAGATCGACGTCGATGACATCACCGGCGCGGAGGAAGATCTTAACCGTGTCAAAATCCAACTCGGGAGGAGACGTGATCAAAACGTTGCCGTTATTGCCTATGACTTGGCTGACGTTGATCGTGTTTGCAGGAACGACTCCGTCATTGTAAAGAATGTCGCCTTGACCATCTCGCGTTAATACGTTGTCGCCAATCTTACCCACCGCAACGAGCGTATCGGTCATGCCGTTGACGAAATTTGTGGTGGTTGCGCGAGCAAATGTGTTGGGGAAAATCGCGTCGATCACCGTTTGGTTCGCATGGTCAACGACGGGAAGTACACGTGCTGTCTCGCGACCGTAGAACGTCTCCTCGGCAACCAAATCTACCTTGCTGAAACGACCCGCAGTCGGATTGACCTCGATCGATTTGCCGAACAATTCGACGCGATTGCCGGACATGGCGCCAGCGTCGCGACGGTCGCGACCTGCCGCGTAGATTCCCAGTACGCCAAATGCTTGAGGACTATTGATTGCATCTCGGATGGACCGGGCTAAGGCTGTTGAATCATCGGCGGCCGTACCAGCGCTGACTGTCGGTGTAAACGGCACTTTAACGCGACCACTGATAACGCTGTTATTGCTATCGAACTCGAACGTTAACTGCTGTGAACCGTTGCTGAGCACAAACACATCGCCGTCAATGAGATCCACTCCGCGAGGCGCGATGAGGGTGACACCTTCTTGGTTAAGCCGATCGTTAGTATCGAAAGAGCGACCAAAACCTAACTGCTCATTCAGTTCCAAACGAATGGGATCATAGTCCTCTGGCACGCCATACTCAGCACCAGCACGAACTTCAAGCGTGTAATTGCCAACAAGTTGTTCGTTAAGACGCTCAGGCTGCTGGGTGTCCTGAAACGTTTCTGTTCTGTATTCCGGTAGCACTTCGAAGGTGCGATTGATCGGTGCGTTGTAAACGACTTCTCCTCGTTCGGCAAAGCCGACCACGATATCGTCGATATATACGCCCTGGATATCATTGCCGAGTGCTGGTCGAGTGTTTCGCGCCGAATCGAATACACCCGAACTACCTGCGATTCCAAACTCGTCACCAGGTAGGAACGAACTCACGCCGATGACCGACGTGTTGGTGATAACGGTTTGGTTATACAAACGAATACGCTGCGTTCCATATTCAGGGAAGTTGTTGATGGTCGCTTGTGAGATTCCGACAGTGGAGAGATCGCCGATGCCTCGCGCCAAGCCTTCTCGTATCGCGTCGCGAAGTTCGGTTTGCGACATCGCTTCGTTGTAGAAGATCGGTACGTTGCCACTCGTCAAGAAGCCTTCGGCTGTGGTTCCAACATTCAGCGACGAGACGTTGATGGTATTGTTGGCAAACGCGGGATGAAGTGACAAGCCGCGGACGCCTGTGAGTGAAACTTGATCGCCGTTCGCTGTGGCAGATACGCCGGACCCCGGAAAGGAGAAATTCAAATTATTTAAACCGTTGGCGATCTTCTGCGCAACGTCGGACGGAGTGTCAACGACTGGGTCGTATTGAATCTGCCTGTTACTGGTCGGCACTGAGGTTGTCAACGTCGCCGTGGTCGTAACGTTGGTGTTGCTGACAAACGTGATCGTCGCACCGTTTAGCGCCGCCGCAGTGATGTCTGCCGGCACCGTGATCGGCACGTTAACCGCACCGGTAAGTACTAATTCATTACCGCCGCCAAGTGCGGCTCCGAATGTAAACCCAGCGCCTAACGTCGTATTGGTTGCGAGCGTCGAGAATTGCGCCCCACTTGCGGAGGCACCTAGCGTTGGATCGAGGAGGTTAATTCTATTGGCGATTTTCTGAGCTAGCGTTGTAGCTGTATCAACTCCGGGTGTGAACGAAACGAATTGTCCTCCGAAGTTGGTAGTCGAGTTATACAAATAAATGTCCGTCACGTTTCCGGTCGTGCTCGTAAACGATAGCCGCGTGAAGTCCGCAATCGTACTCAGGTTGGCCGGAACGATGACGCTCGAACTCCCCGTACCTAGCAGGGTCGAATCGAGCTGACTCAACTTAACCCCAATTGCCGTCGCGATGGTGCTCGCCGTGTCCGTCAAAGTGAAGTAAACATCGTTAGCCGAGAACGCGGGTGTTGTTACCGGCGGAGTGAAGGCGACCGTGCCAGTACCGCTGGCGAGCGAAGCGGTGAACGAAGGATCTGGCGGGAAGGTGGTAAGGCTGTTCAGCGCTGCGACAACTGCGTTAAAATCATTGTTGATCGCAGTCGCCGTGGGATCGGTGTTATACGTGACTGTGATGACTCGCGTGGTCGCATCGAAGCTCGCACTGGCGGGCACATCGAACGGTGGCGGAAACAACGTCGCGAACGAATCGACAAACTGCACTCGTACGCCATCGGCGGTACCTGCTGTCGTAGCCGCTAACTGAATCAGTTCCGTTCCAGAGCCAAACGACACCTGTTGCTGCGTTTGCAGCGTAATCGAAGTCTGTCGTCCGAGTTCGTTGGTAAAGGTCAGTGAGCGACCTACTAACGACGGGTTCGCATCGGGAATGGTCAACACCATACCGCCGAAATCGGCTGGCGAAAGCGTGAACGATGCGGCTTCAGGGACGCGGACTCCCGCTCCCGTGGCGGTCGCCGCGAAATTCGGATCGATCAAGTTAAGCGCGGTAGCAATCTTAGTGGCGATCGCGGCGGCGCTATCGCTACGGCTGAACAATACTGGATTGGTCGCGGTACTGGCTGGATCGGTGGTCAGCGACAACGTTGTCGAGACACCAGCCGCATCAATGATACTGATCGTCTGGCCATTGACGATGAAACTGCCAGCGGGAACGTTGAACGCAGCCCCACGAACAAATTGGAATGTACGTTTGGTACCAAAAGAGCTGAATTGATTCGTGCTGTCTTGAAGTGTGAAAGTCGAGCCATCGACGACATCGGTACCCGCCGTGACTTGCAATTCCGTCAAGTAACCGGTGACACGGTCTTGAGACTGCATCCCACCTGCGGTCGAGAAGTCGAAACGCAATTGAACGTTCTTGTTTCCGGCCAATGGAGATAGATCGACGCGAGCTTGTCGCCAATCCTGCGAATTGGCTCCAGCATTCTTATCGTACAATTCCTGGACCGGGATGCCGCCGTTGGAGGCGAAGTAATCGTATTCATCGCCACGCAACAATCCGTCACCGGCTTGTTGAGAAGATGGTAGATTGCTGAAAGATCGCCACGTGTCGTTGGTACTGACCAAACGCCATTGACCATCGTCGCCAGATGCGAAGACGCGGAAGCTGTCGGTTTGTGGCCGAAGCGCTGCCGAGTAATCGCTGTCGTTCTGAGTCTCAAGCAAATACGTGAAGTACAACGTTGGCTTGTCGCCCGCCGCATAGCCTTCCAGACTGAACGGCCGGCTGACCGTTGTGCCATGAGCACCGCCGGGATTCAGCGTGCCGTTACCGCCAGAGAGCGAATTGTTATTTGGATCTCCATCGATTTCATTGCCGAAATACAAACTCCTGCCGCCTGATATTCGCTCCCTTGTCTGGTTGTGACCAATGAACACGCCGTGGTCGTTGGGATCGGTCGGAAAGGAACCAAACGGCGTCGCAAAGTCGCCAGTCGTATGCCAGAGGTTTTCTTGCCGAATGCTGAACGCCATCCCAACTGGTCGCTCGAACAGCGTCGACCCGCTTGAATCTCTTAATTGCACGGCGTAATTGCCATTGAACAATACCGGTGCTGGCTCCACTCTGCCAGTCGCTTCGTTGACCGTGAAGGCGTACAGCCAACCCTCACCCGTGATCCCGAATAGCACGCTCTCGAAGCGACCGAGTTCTGTGTTTCGCGGTCCGAAGGAAAGCGACTGGAAATTCACAAAGCCGTTGGACACCGAATTGAAATCGCCTGGATCGGGGGCGACTTTGCCGTAGTTGATCGTGTTAAGAACGCGACCATACGACCCAGGCAGGCCACCAAACGGAGGTAAACCGTCCGGTTCAACGTTAACGGTACGAGTGCCCCCGAAATTGGGGCTGAATGAATAAACGTAGCCACGATCGGTGACTGAGAATAATCGATTGCTGTTTAACGGATCAATGGAGGCACCAGTAACATCGCCACCCGTCGAGAAAGAACTGGTGTAGGGTCCATCCGGTGGCTGCGGCGAGTCAGGGAATTGCCCTGTATCAACGATCCCAAACTCCTGTTTTTTGGAGCCTGGACCAAATTGCTCGACATAAGGCCCGGTTCCAAAGTTACGATCCGCATTGCCGTCGGTACTGCCTCGATTCGTCGCGTTACCATTGTTGGCCACCATGCTGTAGACCACGTTGCGGCGTAGTGCATCGGGTAACTCACCGCGACCAAAGTTGGTTCGATTGCCAATGGCGAAGAGTCGCTCGCCATCGGGGATCCCAGGATTGTTAAAATAGTTGAACGACGTTTGCGATGTTGGTACAAAGGCAATCGCACTCGCTTCGAATAAACCGTTATCGTCATCTTCAGTTCCGGTACCCGCTTGGTTACTGCGGCGGAATACAAAACCATCATCACCAATGTTGTTGGCAGTTCCGTTGGTGCTGCTGATGTTCAGATAATTGCCCGTATTCGCAGCGTTGGCACCACCGGGACGTAAACTGTAAGCAAACAATTCGCCGTCACGACGCATCCCCAAGTCACCGACCTGGGGACCGAAATCACCGATCGTTCGTTCAAGTTGACCGGTAAAGGGGTCAACGCTGACAAGGGTCGATGAATTGTTTCCCGAAAGCCCTCCTTGCAGCGTCAAAAACAGCCTTACGTCTTCAAGCTTATAGGGCACGATGGATGTGTCATCGAAGAGCGGCTGGACAGAGGGCAAATCAGCCGCCGTGTTGAGGGAATTCGATTCATTCAACGAGCTAGATGCGGAGCCGTTGACACTTAAAAAGGTCTCGTCAAAGCCCCATTCGGCCAACCGCCTGCTGGAATCGATCGGCAGCACGCGTACGCTGTTCTCCAGTGGGTTGTTAGTGAAAAATTGGTTCAGCGCCGAAGGTACCATTTGCGCGCTGCTGACCGCGACATAGTAAATGCCTTCCTGTACCTCAACGGGACCGATGTAAGCATCGTTATTACCCGCACTACCACCGCTCAAGTTGGTCGGATCGTTGCCCAACGTCGGTCGCCCTTGATCGTCAGTGATATTCGAATCGCGACCGTGTAGGATCAAGGTTCCAGTACTGTCAAACACCGCCAGCGACGTATTGGGCCCACCGAATTGAGCGGCATAGTCGACATCGAAAATAGTGGATACAAATCGATTTTCGTTAATGATGTCAGGGCCTTGCTTGCCGGCCTTGATATCAACACGGAAGACATCGATATCCAATTCTCTTAAATAGTCGGGCGTGATATTTGAAGCAGCGACTTCGTTTCCAAGCGTACCGCTAACCCGCAACACCCCTCGATCAGATCCGCTCAAAGATCCGAGCGGATCAGCGACTCCGTCCGAATAACTGACGCTTGCGGTGCCACCAAAAATCTGTGCTAACCCAACGTTTTGGGGATCGTTGTTAGTATCGAGCTTGTTGGCGTCTAGTTCTTCCGCATGTTCACCTGCCAGAGGTGAGTTATTAGGCGCCGCGGGAAGATCGATTGCCGTCGTGGCGAACCGAATATCGGCCAGACGCACCGTACTGCCAGCGATTTCGTCGGTCTCGCGCAACCGCACCCCAAGTTGATATTGCCCACTGGACAGACCAGCCGCAACAAAACTTGGATCGGTCAATCGCGATACCGCATCACCAGGTCGCAGGTTACTGCTTCGGACGCGCACGAAGTACTCATTCACCGTGCTACTGTTGCCGGGCAGAATCACCCGCATCCCCGCATCCAATGTATTCGGGTTCTCAATAATCTTCTTACCGGTCTTATACAGCGGCAGCACACTGCCGACGGGCATCGTTGGCCCACGGAACAGCAACGCTGGCGCAACCGATTCGAGCTCCGAACTGTTGCTCAACGCGAGGACATTACCAAGCCTGTCAATCAATTCGACAACCGTATCAAGTCCGAAGTCGGTGTCGTCAATATCGAGATAAACTTCCGTGCCACCATTGGCCGTAAATTTGTAGACATCGATATCACTGTTTTGGCTCAGCGCGCCGCGCACGTTAAAGCCCAACCGCCGATTCTCGTCCGTGCTGACTTCATTACGCGCAAGCGATCCAAGCGCCTGGGCATTATCCGCAATCGAGTTGACTGCGGATGCGGTTGCAATCGCTTGCTCGTTCTCGGGAATGAACGCAACGTTCCGATCATTGGCTCCTGGCTCAATGACAATCCCTTGCCAGTCGCCCGCGACTGCGCCACCTCCCACTGAACCGGTGATTGCGCTGACGATGCCATCCGAGATCGCAACTGAGTTTCCAGGCTGGATTGCAAAGAATAGTGGGTTTCCGGCCGGGTCTGTTGCACCCGTTAGGGTTGCCAGCGCTTCGAGTGATGCTTTTGGAGCAGTACCATCACCAAGACCGATAACCTTAACTCCATCGGCAATCAAGCGATCGATGGTTCGTTGAATCGTCGCCCCACGACCTCCTGGCGATTTCTGAGCTGTGATACCGGCGGAAAACGCCGTGGCTGGGACGGTTACCCCATTCAATCCAATGTATTGCGTTTTACCATCGTCCTCATACTTAAAGCCGGCGTCGGTAGCAATGATGATAATCTTATTGGTTGCGTTCGCTCGCCAACCTACACCGCCAAGCGTACCGGAACCTGGCAAAACGGGACCGCTCGGATCGGGCTTAAAGGTTGAGAAGGCTGGTACATCGCCACCGTCGCCCGGTGTAACTTGGGTCGAAACAAGTCCAGCCGGCCCCGAATCCAGGGAATCGCCATCGCCGTTGCCATCGAAGCCAATCCCAGTAGCGGCTTGCCACAGACCTTCGATATCACTTTCGGGCAAGTCACCACCGCCGCCTGGCGAAAGCCGTTTTAGTGCGGAGTCAATCGCGCCACTAAAGTTCGGCGTCGAAGTACTAATAATGGGCTGATTTAAAATGAAAGGTCGATCCGGCGAAAGTGCTGTTTCTTGGTAGTCTTCGAACCGCGCGACTCCGAATGCTAAATCGGTGGATCCAAGCGATAGTCCCAGTTGTGTAACGATTTGGGGAAAAACCGACGCTAACGTCCCGCCCGACGCGGTGAAACTGCCGGTATCGTCAAGAAGAATCAGCACGTCGACAATCGAAGCGCTAGAGGTGGTGGCCGAGCAGGCCCCAGACTCGATCGTGTCATTCTGAGGCAAGCCATCGGGTGTGAATCCAGCGCCGACTGCGCAGTCGTTAATCGATGTGAGCACGACCGGGAAGCCTGCTTGACCAAGAACCTCAATGGTGCCACCAATCGAGTCTTCGACGTCAGACGAGTATTGCGATGCATGCAACGAACCGCCCGCAAGCACCTTGACGACTAGACTTTGGTTGGGATCACTCTTCAGTCGCAATCCACTGCGATGATGCTGATTGTAAGCATTGACTCGCTTTTCAACGACGTGAACGATATCGGTATCGTCCCAAACGCTTTCCGTTGTCAGCGACTCATTACGAATCAGCATGCCATTGATGGCGTTTTTATCCAGACGATTGCCAGCGATCAATGGACCTTGGTTGTCGTTGTCACCAACGAACAGATTGACCGAGCCCGTACTGCGTCCAATGTCACTGATATTAAGGTAATTGAGTGAATCGGGATTAGCGCTGATGGCCGCACCGGCGTTGTCAATAATGATATTGTCTACAATGATCGGCTGGGATCCACGAATGAAAATCGTCGCAGGTCCATTGAAGCCAGCACCGTCGCGAGTATCGAACCCACCGACACCGCCGGCCGCATTGTTGGAAAACAGCGAGTTTGCGATACGAACATCCGCTTGCAAGATTTCGACGGGGTTAAACGTCGCAAACGCGCCGCCGACGGCGCTCGTTCCTCCGGCAAACCGAATCACGTTGTTGTCGAGGCTGGCGGTGCTGCCTTGACGGAACACCAACCCAGCCCAACTCCCTGGTACGGGTGTACCAGCGGAGCCGTCGTTACTGGTATCAAACGTTCCACCCGCACCATAGGTGTCGTCCAAACGACTGGTAAACACCACTGGGTTGCCGTCCGTACCTTCGGCATAGAAGTCCGAACCAAAACTGGCTTCAATCCGCGCCGAATCAAGCTTTACGACAATTCCGGGATCAATGCTTAGTCTTGCATCAAAACGCGGTAACAGCCGTTCTTGAGTGACGGCTGCAATCGCCGATGCTGGTAGAACGCCACCACGGGTTACACCTCGGTCAACGTAAGTGGTCGTGCCTCGGTCCAGTTGCGTCACTAGGTCATACTGGCCTGTGGTTGGATTCAATCGATATAAACGGCGTCCAACGAATTCAGCAGGTGCAGCGGGCAAATTGGTTAGCGTCACCTGTTGACCCGCGATGATCGTTACCGAACGAGTCGGTAAGCTGGCCAGCGATTCGCTGCGATCTGCGTTGATGAACGTGACCCGGTAATCAATCGCGCCGACACTCGCGATAGCGGGGTTCCCCGCTGCCGCAGTCAGGCTAACGCCCAAAACATCGGGACGTTGTTCCAAAAGTATCGAGCCGCCGGGTTGTCCCTGCAGTACTAGCACTTCGGAAAGCGCATATACAATATCGCGGTCGTTTAAGCGTCCGGAAACCGTCATCGGTTCACGTAGCCCGGTCGCAGGTGTGAGCACACGGATGAACAAACCGTTGAGCGAGTTTTCAGTAAGATGGTTCCCACGAATATCGGGACCGACGCGGTCATAGTCACTGGTAAACGACGCCGCACGCTGATAAATCGGTGCTTGGAAATTCGTTTCCAAGAAACTATTCGGATCCGCACTGACGGCAGCGTCGCGACTATTGCGGATCGTGTTGTAAATCAGTGTTGGACGTGATTCAAGCATCTGCAGCGGCGTCACAATCGGCTGGGTTACCGCGATGCTACCACCACCATACCGAATGTTCGCATGGGAAACGTAGTTCAGGAAAATTCCTTCATTTTCAAGCACCGATCGACCTTCGCTATAGTCGAAATCGTTTCGGAACTCGATCCCAGCCCAGTCGCCTGGTTGGGCTGTTGTCGGCAAATTATTCGTGTCGACACCGAGAGTTTCATCGTTGTAGCTGGTGATTCGGACCTCACCGCTGATCTTCGTCTTGGCGACATTGTTTTCAACAAGAATGGGCACGCCTAAAACTTGGAATGCAGCCAACGATCGGTCTTCATCGATCCGTTCGCTGCCGACGCTGATCTTGGCATTTCGCAACTTGATGATGGTACCGGCATCGACCATGACCGTGACGCCGCGAGGAACATTGAACGTCTCACCGTCAGACAACACAGCGTTCGCGGATCCGCCACGACCGATTTCATAAGCCGGATTGTTATTCAGGGTGCCGAGCAATCCGTCGCTGCCCGCACTCGGGAGAACACGTACGATGTCGCCAGGACGAGCTTGAGTGAACGCATAGTCGATCGAGCGGTACGGAATCGCCAAACTTCCGCTTGCTATCGTATTGGTTCCCGTCTTATCGACAAACAGCGTGCGTGCTTCATTGGCGGCTGCGGTGGTCTTCGTTTTCGCAGTCCGGAACCAAAAGTTAAAGTCTCCGCCTTGGATTCCATCACCATCTCCGTCTAACAACGAACCATCCGTATCTCGAATCGTTTGCGTGGCGCTGGCGTTGTTCTGGAACGTAACCCGCATTTGGTACGTTCCCTGCGAGAGCCCACCGCCGCCGCTGCCGGCGATATTTGGGTTGTAGTCATCGTTGCCAGTCGCTGTGATACCAATGAAATACTGGGCGACTGTGCCGTCCGCATTGGGAGTGACGTCAACGCCGACGAACGAATCGAGACTGTAAAAATCATCATTTCGAGCGGCTAGTTCATAGACACCGGAAACCTTGTTCAGTTTCCATAGTTTTAGATCGGTATTGAGTGAACTTGGGCTATCAAGTCGCTGAGCAAATGTCTCGATCGAGATTTTTCCAGCGGATCCTACATCGAAACGATACAGATCGACATCACGGATTTCCGGACGATGCAAAGCCTGGAGGGGAACGATATCGCTAGTGCTAAGGAAATCTGGCTCGATGCTGAACGGCCCGGTACCACCGAATTGAGCAGCCGTATAAAGCGACGGATCCGACCCACTGGCAACGCCTGGCACCTGTTCAAAGGTATTACCAAGCCCAAGTAGATTTCCAACCCCTCGCAACGCTTCCACGAACCAGCTTGGGCGAGCGTCAGGCGACAGTCCGTAACCGTCAAACCAGTTCTCGCTGGCATCCAGAACAAGTACACCCTGTGTCGGATCGAGGTCGTTCACGCGATATTCTTGGAATGGTGCACCGGCTCCCGTGGTCGCGCCTTCTACCAATGCCCGTAAATCACCGGTAACAATTTGTAGTCCACGATTTTCGGTCTCGATAAACTCAACACCTAAATGCTGCGCATATAGACTGAGAATTTCCCTAGCCCGCTGTTTTTGCGCTGGTGTGATCGCATTGGACAAGTTGTTGCCCGCTGCATCCAAACCGTACAAATTGGCAAAATTATAGCGAAAAACGTTGATCCCATCGGTGGTGTCGACCCTACCAATGACTTGTGCATCACGACGGTCGTCACGGACCCCAGGAGAATCGACTCCAGGCCAGCGGATTGTATTGCCGACGGGTGGTTCAATCTGACCGCTGATGACGACACTGGACGACGAATTGAAGGTGGTCCCGAGATTGCGCGGGTTAGCGAATAGGCTGCCTGCATCCGTCGCTGTCTCCGCGATTTGAACCGGAGCGCTAGGCAACGCTTGCGATGATCCCACTCGCAACCGATAGGTGCCACTGCCACCGTTGGCGAGCGCAGGCGCTAACAGTGCAAGATCGTTACTGAACTCCAACGTTGCCATGTTTAGCGCCGGGTCATAAGTGACGCTATTGGGGCGGATGGCTGCGCCACCATCGGTGTTCTCGACGGTATCGTTTGTGTAAAACAGATTATAGAACAAGGGGTTAACGACACTTAGGGTCGGTGACCCAACGGTGTTGATCACACCTAATGCAGGATTCGATAGTGGGTCACTATTGAAGTAAACCTGTATCTGTGCTCGCTGTTGTGTTCGAGCCGCGCCAACGCCGATGATCGGTTGAGGAACAACCGCAACGACTTGAGGCCCAAGTTCAACTTGAAAATTAATCAGTTGTGTTGGGCGACTCGCCGACGCAGGATTAGCAGCGTCGAACAATTGGCCGAGCGTGTTTCGCAAACCAACGATCCCAGCGTTCGTATCGTCGAACCCGGCAATGCTGATTCGATATTGGTCATCCGGAAGTGTTTCAGCAAATCTCGCAATGACGATTCGTTGATTGTCGCCAAAACCGAGGAAGCCTGGAGTAATGCGGATCTCGTTTCCCTCACTGAACGAAGCATCGCCACCACTGCGCTGGATCGTGATTGCCGCGAGTGTGGCTGGATCGATCTGCTGACTGCCGTCGAACCGGAACGTGAGCTGAGTCGGCGATTCCATTAATACGTTGGACTGCGCTAGCCGAAAGTTTTCACCGCTGTTCGCCGCGACGCCGATCAACTGTGGCCCCAGTTCACCAACCAGTAACTCACGACGCTCGAGCGCCTGGTGACTCAGATAACGTTTCTTGCCCGATGTTCGATTCGTGTTTCGCGGTTTCAGAATTCGAGCAGTTGTTTTGCGAGACATGGTCCGGAAACTCTTTAAGTTGAAATTCGAAAGATGGAGGGGGGTGGCGATTCGCGAAATACATCAAAACGACTTAGCCGCCGAACACCAAGGCGGTGGCCGACGGCTGGAGACTATCGTTTTTGGCAAGACTTTTTTGCGAGTTCGTAACCTGTGGGTTTAGAAAAAAAGACATAAGATTGGACTATAGGATACTCTGATCAAACCATGACGACAAAACTTCGTCCACCGCCAAACTAGTATTTTTTGACGATTTTGACGGTTGAGTTGATTCGTGCAATTCTACAGCGGACTGCTCGATCCTACGATCGACAATATCGAAACCAACAGCAAACGGATCTTGCTGGCGAGTATTTTCGATGTTTGCAAGCTGCACCACCGGCGGCAAATTCAGATTTGATTCTTTCAAACCTAGGCTGGTCGGTGCCGCGTACGCGACGGTTGAAGAAAGTCTTTGATTGAGACTTTCGCCTTCTCCCGTGCCTAGCGACCTCTTGTTGCGCCGCGAGATTTCGTTGATGACATTCAGTGCGTCACGGGCTGACACGACGCCGTCACCATTGACGTCATAAAAATCCGGTGGTGCAGTATTGAGCGTCGCAACGGGCACGCTTGCGGAACCTACCCGTGCCAACAGATTAATAATCCGAAGTGCATCCAACGGTGAAATCACGCCGTTTGCCGTGACGTCAAAACTGAAGCCAGGGATAGGATTCTGGTACCGTGAACGACCAAGATTTAAGGTCACCGTCGCCACATTGCCAACCAACCCGGTGGGGTCGATCGGCCTGTACGTGAACGAGTCGGTTTGGCCGATGGTGCCGCCGGTGTTGGTGTACACGAACGTCCCATCCACGTTGACGGTTACCGACCCGCGACCGGGCTGTGTGACGCTGGACAGGTCGACATGCACTTTGTTGGTCGTGCCAGGGAACAAGTCGTTGTCTGGATCAATGTCGTTCTTCAAAAGACCTTGTGATGGATCGATGATCTCAAACTTTGCCCCGATCGGCACGTTGTAGAAATCGTTGTCGCCAATTCCATTGTGGTCTAGGTCGATCACGTTAGCACGAGGGGCATCCTCCTGTGGCGTTACCGTGAGTGTAAACGAATCCGTGATTTGGAACGTACCGTCGAACGCAGCAATTTGAACATCGACCTTACCCGCTGCATCTTGATCCAGTGTGATTGTCATCTGGTTGCCGTTGAACGTAATCGAGTTCACGAGCGGCGACGCAGCGATTTGTGCTGCCGTCGGGTTCAGCACCGAGCCCACGCGTGTCACGCTATAGATTAGTCGTCCACCATCTGGATCGGAGAAGATGGTTGACAAGTCACGCACGATCGTTTCGTCTTCAACCGCTGAAAGCGGATCAAGCATTCCAATGATGACAGGCGGATCCGGCGTATTGACGACCTTCACCGGCACAATGACCGAAGAGCTTGGTCCATTGGGACTATTCGTCGCTCGAATGTCTAATTGAAGATCGCCGAATCGGAATGACGGTAACCTTAGACGTAGCGTCGAAATGCTGGTCGCATTGTCAATCAGGACTTCGGTTCCAACGATCGTGTTATCGCTGCTTGTGACGGTAAACGTCGATGTGTCACCCTCAGGGTCACTAAACCATGACGATAAGTTGAAGTTGAAGACTTGTTCAGTGTCTTTACTTTCGTTGAACTCCAATGATCGCTTGTTGCTATCGCCATTGACGCCAATAAACACCGGCGCATCATTATTGCCACCCACCGTGATGACGACCGTACCAGTGGCGGTTGCCGAAGGCGACCCGTTGTCAGAAATTCGATACGTGAACTGGTCTTGGCCATTAAAATTCGGCGGCGGCGAATATACCAGCGTCGCATTACCAGGACCGAACCCGATGGTACCGCCTCGTTCTGTGGCTTTTGGGAAATCGGTTGGGATGAGCGACACCGTTTGCCCTGATTCGTCTGCCGGGCCTGGATTGTCATTGAACAAAATGCCCCCGGCACCGCCAATTGCAATCGGTAGCACCGTATCTTCCGCTGCTGACAATGAATCTGTCCCGGCAAACGGTGCATCATTGACTGAGGAAATATTGATGATAACGGTGCCCTGCGTAACCGCCGACTGCACAAGCTGGTTGAGATCATTGGGGTCATCAGCCACGACATAAGTAAATCGGTCTGACAATGGTCCGGGATAATTTGCCGGAGGCGTGTATCGAAGATTTCCATCGACGAGCGTGAGGATGCCACCGAGTGCCGTTTGGAATCCAAAACCGTTGACGCCTGCCGATTGGATCTGCAACGCCTGTGTCGATTCATTCGCTGGGCCAGTCGAATAGAACCCTGTAAGCTGTGCGGTGGTAAACGTTTGAACTGCATCCTCTAGTACAGTAATCGTCGTTGTCGGTGTATTGCCGGTCGCAAACGGTCGATCGTTGACAGGACGTACAGTCAAGTTAACGGTCACCGCAACGGGGCTGACCAGTTGTCTGAGCGGATCGGCAAGTGGAACATCGGTTGCACGCAATGTGAACTGCGTGTTTCCGAAGAAATTAAATTCTGGTTCAAAGGTAAATGTTCCATCATCAAACAGTGTCAACATACCAGCGGTCGCACCAGACGGGTCAAGTAATGTACGTTTTCCCACATCGCCGTTGAAGACAGCAACGATGTCACCATCAGGATCGCTGATCTTAGCAAGTGTACCGTTGTCATTTGCAGACGCCGGTGTAAGCGTACCATCGGCATCGCTGGCTTGAAGAACGGTATCCTCATCGACGGTGTAACTAAGTGTTCGATTGCTATCGTTAACCGTCGGAGGTAAGCCTGGCAGGATACTCAAGCGATAATCTTCAACTTCACCGCTAAGAGCTAAACCTGTAGGCGACAGTCCGCCCTCCGCGCTGACTCGGAATCTCGCATAGGTTGACGTCACCGACGCAGGCGTTGGCGCGGTTGATGGAATATTTATTATAAACTGTCGTGTCACTGGCGTATTAGTGGTGTTCGCCGAGAACACCGCTCCAGGAGTGAATCGATCGATGATTTGTTCACTAGGATCGGTGAAATCGCCATCAAAGTTGAAATCGATCCAAGCCTCGACAATACCACCACCGGTTACGGTCACGCTGATTGGTGTGGGAACGCCACGGTTCAGCACACCTGACGGATTGTTGGCACTAGCGAAAACAACCCCTTCCTCGTCATCCGTTACGACGCGAGCCGTATCACCGATAACTTGTACAGCAGCAGGTCGTAGCGGACTTTGATGAACGGCGTTTGCAAACGCTTGGGCGATCAATGTTTTTGAAACTGTTCCCGTGGCACTGACCGTAACTGGGAAATTGTTCTCATTGAAAATACCATTCGTGTCCAACTCGAGCGTTGCGGTATCGACGCCGGTCGACACCGTAATCGTGTTACCATCGAACCCTGAAACGGGTCCAGTCAAATTGAAAGCGACTTCTACAAAGCCGTCTTTGACCGTTGGTGAGAAGAATCCACCGGATACACCGCGAACAAAGATCGTTGTGTCATCACCATTCGCAGCGGGGTTCGGCAACCCGTTCGTATCGATATCTACCAGACCACCAAGACGGACTTGGTCGCTGACTACATGACGAGGACCATCGTCAGCTAGCAGCGTTGGGTACCGTCCCTGTACTCCACCAAGCGAATCGGGTGCATCCCCATAATCGAGTCCCACTGTAGGCAATAGTAACGTGAACTGAGTTGTGTTATCGCTACGCGTGGGCTCGAGACGCTGTCCCGAAACGTCCTTGATGGCTTCCAAGTAATAATTGGGTAATGAGCCATCAACGAAAACTGCATGTTCAATGAAGAACGTTGCTCCACCACGGTTCTCTGCTGTGAGCGTCGTCTTGCCTGACGTCGACGCACTATTGATCGCGTCGATGATCGACCGTTTCGTGTCCTCGGCAGTAAACGAGCCTGTGAATGGAATTGCAATGGCGCCTCCGGCTTGACCACTGAGCGTGATCGTTGGCGCCAACGAGACGTTTGTCGTTGTCTTTGCCGTATCTGCGATACGAACTCGACCACCTGGCTCAACGGTTGCCGTTAGCGTCAGCGTTCCTCGATTGTTGTTGATCGATGCAGCCAAGATATTTGCAACATCGGCAATAGTCCCCGCCGGCTGGAAAACGACGGGAATTGCTCCTACCGTTACCGAACCACCCCCGACCGCTGACTGGAATTCAAACACACGTGTTTGACCGTTTTGTGAGATACTGATTTGCTCGCCGTCATTGACGATGCCTCGGCGCGGTGATATCGGCGCAGGAATCGCCGGTGTCGCAGGGAAGGTTAATTGGTTGTCACCAATTGGTCCCAGCGAAATTAAGCCACCGCCCAAATTGGCAGCGACGATGTTGAGTCCAGAGGCATTGATGGCTGCAACTGTGGCTGCAGCGACTGTGTTCGCATCTTCAAACGTTTGGTAATCAATCGGAGTGGCCGTGATGTTAGCAACACCAGAGTTCACTAGGTTATAAATAAAGGTAACGCTGGTAGCACCGTTACTGAGAGTGAATTGGCTGTCATCTGGTAATCCACCACCGCCGACTATCGGTATTTGAACCAACAGCGGCCCCGAGATAGTCAGCAGCGTCGAGCCTGTAACATCGGGTGAACCGGTCGCAAGGATCGTTGGCAAGATGCCTCGGCGCGGTGATAGGGGCGCAGGTATAGCCGGTGCCGCAGGGAAGGTTAATTGATTGTCACCAATCGGTCCAAGCGAGATTAGGCCACCGCCTAAATAAGTAGCGACGATGTTGAGTCCAGAGGCATTGATGGCTGCAATGGTGGCTGCAGCGAGCGTGTTCGCATCGACAGACGTTTGGTAATTAATCGCAGTGGCCGTGATGTTAGCAACATCAGAGTTCACTAGGTTATAAATAAAGGTAACGCTGGTAGCACCGCTACTGAGAGTGAATTGGCTGTCATCTGGTAATCCACTACCGCCGACTGTCGGTATTTGAATCAACAGCGGTGCCGAAACAGTCGCTGGGATCGTTGGCACACTTGTGACTGGAAGGCCATTGTTAAGCGTAAGCTGCAAGCCAGCAGTTCCACCGATCGATACTTGGCCACCAATATTCGCTTGCACAGCGCTAGAATTAAGCCCAGAGATTGTCTGACCCTGCAGAATGGTTGCGATCTTCGTTGCGATCTGGTCAGCGGTACTACTACGGGTGAAATCAACGCGAATATTTCCGGGTATAATCGCAGTATCGGTACTGAGTTCCAACGTGACCGCTGAGCCAGACACTGGTGTTAACGTAATGGTGTCTCCATTGGCCGGCGTGCGGCTGATTCCGATCGGCTTAAGTTGTCCTTGAGGAACCGTCGCGAATCCATTGACCGGTAAACCTAGGAATAGATTGTTTCCGATCGCAATCGGCTTCAACCTTAATGCCGAATTCCTGATCGCCGTCTGAATGGCGACGAGCACAGCATCCGCATCCCCATTGATCGCAATCGCAGTGTTCGCGGGATTGTTAAGTCCACCAGTGATCTCAAATTCGAACGATACCGTTGTCGTACCATCGTTGATGGTCAACACATCGCCATCGTCGATGCCCGCAGGTCCAGCGCCAGCGGTTGGAATCTGAAGAGCAATGGTGCGTACTCCCGTGATCAAACCGCTGTTGGTCGTATCGAGGATCATGCCCGCATTGCTACCGATCACGACCGTCGTTCCCGTTGCCCTTACATCAACGTCAACGTCGATGAGGCCAGCCGCAGCCGCAGCCGCGATCGCGGTACGCGCCGCCGCTGCGATCATTGCAGGCGTATCGGTCAGTTTGTACACGACTGGAATGGTCGCTGGTAACTTGGTCGTGTCTTGATTGAATTCAAAAATGACGGGTAAGCCATTGACACCTATTAAACTAAACAGATCTCCATCGGAAATTCCACCGGCACCAGTGCCAGCGGCAGGGACCGTGAATTGAAGTGTTTCGGGAATTACGAGTTGGTAGCCCGAATCGTACTCAAATGTAACACGACCACCGTCGTTATCGACGACCGCGAATGAATCACCATCAATAATCTGGTTTGCTGCCGCAGCGACACCGACGATTCGGTCTCGGTTGTTTAGCTTGATGCGATACGCCCGATCTTCTCGCCAAATACCGGCAATTGGTCGTAACGTGATGATGTTTTTCGTCGTGTCATAGCTGAACGTATAATCAACGCCTTCGACCAACAACCGATCACCCTCGAAAAGTGCAACCGCAGCACCACGGGCGCGAAGGTTTGGAATCGGCGACACGACTACGGTATTGTCGTTGATCCCGGTGCCTACGAACGGATCGGACGAGTCGCCCAAGTCTTGCAACAGAATTCTGAATTCGTCGTAAACTCCGCGATCAAGCTGCAGGAAGCTATCCGCAGGGTCGGTATCAACGCCTGCTGCATCATTGTCTCGAGGTGATTCAATGACGGCCGTTGGGCCGACGAAGTCTGCGCGGTCCAGCGCACCGCGATCCTTGAATACGTTTTGACCCAGGCCACCTGAGCTGGAAACGTTCGGGTCGTCGGCGCGTAATTGGCCACTATTGTCGCGAGTCGGCGCGAGTACATTGCTGAGCGGAATTCCAACGGACAACTTGAGAGCTTTGACTGCGTCGCGGTCATTTAATGAGTCGACTGCGCTATCAATGATGGTCGAGTTTGGATTAGGAAGGAAGTTGCCGGCAGCGGGATCAACAAACAATGGTGCGTTGTTGGTCAGCGTGACGTTGAAGTCATCGGCACCACCGTTGACGTTGCTCGGCCCCGCCGTAATTCCCGTCGCGGCGCGGAAAACATTGTTGACGTTCGCGATGTTCTGAAATACGTTCGCAGTGACGATGGCAACTGCCGGTTTGATTCCACGCGGCTGTTCAAGCACCAAACCTTGATGCAGATTGGAGAACACGTTATTGACAACCGTGGCACTGCTGCCACCGGTTAGCAACACGCCGGTTTCAGGCAACAATTGGTCGATGTTCAGGCCTCCCACTGGATCGATCCGTAGTCCGGCATTGATCGCCTCTGGGCTTAGAACTATGTTCGCGGCACGTTCGACCCAAACGTACAACTCAGTCGTTCCGGCACCGCCAGCAAACCCCCGGCGGTGGGAAAACTGTGTATTGAAGTCGAGTGTCGCGGTGGGAAAAGTTGGGAATAGTCGCAGGCCAGGGCCTGAGCCGTCTACGCCACCATAGCCTTTAGCGAATACTTGCTTGATCGGTCCGGACAACCCACCTGGACCGCTTTTTTCCGTATCATTCGGAAGCGGACGCGGTATGCCTCCGGTGATCAAACCTGCAATCGCTTGGATTGCATCAGCCGGACGGGACGCAGTGGTGAGCAGGGGGATGGTTAATATTAATTGGTTCGACGGACTGTTAGCCAGAACTGGATTTGCTAAGTCAGGAATCTGCGTGACGGTGAACGTGGTCCCGGAAAGCGCAGCCACATTCGCATTGGCGAGCGACAACACAAACGTTCGGGGTGCGTAAACCTGGATCCCTAGTGAATAGGAGCCGGTGCCGCCTGGACCCGCGACGCGGCCTGTCAGCGTTTTTGGATCATACGCGTTATTACCTTCAGCCGAGACGCCGACATAGTAGGTGCCATCGGTTGTCGCCGTGAAGTCAATGAATGGATCAATGATGCCGCCTGCGGTATCCTGAGCACCGATGTTCAAATCCATACGTGCGTTCCCAAAACTATTGACCGCAAGTTCGACACCATTCGAATCGAACACGCGAAGTGCGGTATCGGAGCTTCTAAATTCCAGAATTGAACCATCGGCCGCGCCGACGATCAAGGCATCCGGATTCGAAATGCCACTGATACCACCGAGTAAATCTATGGCAACGGTCCGCGAACCAACGATACTGTTGGATGCAGGATTGAAAGTATGGATTTGATCGTTGACGTGATCGAGGATGTAAATAAGTCCTCCCACTGCGCCTAACCCGTCGTATTGACCTGATCCGACCGTGATCAACGTGGCCCGTATAACCACTCCCGTATCAGGATTGACTTGATAAAGCGTGTCATCGGATGCGCTGAGGTACCACAGGTTGGTTCCGTCAAAGGCCAATCCAATCTCACCAGTAAGGGGGATCGGCGACGGTGACGGAAATCGATTGATCTCGATCCCTGTCGACGGATTCAGCTCGGTAATGAAATTACCTTGCGCGGTGGGTGCCGCAAAAAGTCTCGAAGGACCAGTGCCGGGCGAGTCATCTCCGCCAAGGGCTCCGACGGGATAAGGCAGCGTGACAGAGCGTTGGAAGACTCCCGCGCGGCTGTAGACCCTCATCGTCGGGTTACTGAGTTGAGCTACGAAGATTTCACCGTTGATGACGGCGAATGCATGATTAACCCCAACGCCAGGATTGAAGGAATTGGAAACGAGCCCTCCTGCATCGACGTCCGCCACAAGTCGATCGCCTGGTCCCAGGTGTACCTTAAACAGATCAACATCGGCAGCGCCTTGCAGCACATTATCAGAGTCACCGATTTGGCCTACGGACCTGTAGGGTCCAGTGTGCGCAGTACCAGCGCGAGTATCAATGGCCTCAGCCAATAGATCATTTGATTCGCGAGTCGCAGGATCAGCAAACCGAGATGCCGTTCCGTCGGCACCGTAAAACGTATTGTTGATAATCCGACTGACAGGCTGGGGCGGTTCATAAACCCTTGCCACGTAGCTGTCGAACGGATGAGGCGTGGGACTGAAACTGATACTGGTGGCACCCTCGACATACACAGAAGCATTGGTCGTCTGTAATAGACCGTGTGGACTAACAAAACCAAATCCTTGATTAGCGCCTCGGAGTGACTGTGCCAGTGTTGCCTTCACCAGTGGCGCGAGGCCGTTGGTGACAAGAATGCTGCCCTGGATAGACTCGTATATGGACAGCATCGTTTCGTGACGATTGTACCCAGTTACGCGACCAAGGTATTGAGTCGACGAGGTACTGCGGTAATAGATCGGAACGTTTCCGACGCTAACGCCATTGCCGCCAGCCGTCCCATTAAGATCATCGAATTCGAATATAACCGTCGTATCAGCCACTTCGATCGTCATCGTTGTGCCGTCGCTAATTAGATCCCCAAATTCGCCTGTTGTTACGGGTGGATTATGGATATCCCGATAGACCAACGAATCGATCACATAGGGGCGAATTTGGCCTTCCACTTTGACGCTGGCAAAACCCGCTTGGTCGACGATGTTGTTAACTACCACGACCCCAGACGATAAGCCTCCGAGCACACTCGCATTCAGGGTCGGCAGGTTCATGACAGCGCCGGGGTAGGTGCTGCCGACGGGCGGCGCGTCCAAGAAAGTATCTGTTGGATCTTCAGGATCGGTATCCCGCGGCACTGGCTGACTCAAGATTCCGACAGCGCGTACATCGCTAATTCGGTTGCTGTCAATGATGACTTGACCTTGACCGCGAGTCGTGTTGAAGTCACCGGTGCCGCTATAGTAGATTGCTGGTAATCGTACGCTGCCAGCGGCGTCGATGGTGAGTCGTGTGCCCGCTGGCGGTGCGGACGCGACACTTGTGATCGGCAAAAAGCTACCGGTTGCAGGGCCTGACAAGGCGACACGCGCATCGGTCGTTGCGCCCGTGGAATCACCCGAGGCCGTGGCCGCTTCGACGCGCAGCTTCGCCTGAGTGGCCGGATTGTTGATGGCGGCGATCAATCTCGCGGCGACAACGGCGGCGGTATCTGTTGCTGTAAACTGAATTCTGACGTTGCCGAAGCTGACATTCGCATCGGTGCTGAATTCAAAGGCGACATCGTTTAGTCCGTCACCAAGTGTAAATCGATCGCCGTCAGCGAGTTGATTGCCGGCTGGCGCGACAATCGTGATTTGTTGAGCTTGGCGATCGTTCGTATCAAACGATTTCAACAAGTTAATTCCGACACCCGTGCCGGTGCCACCGAACTTCAGCGCAGGTGTGGCAAACTCGGTGCCTGGACGCACTTCAAGTTGATATTCACCACTGACACCAAATCCACCGCCCGTAAATCCGTCCTCACCACTGCGGGCATAAAACACGGTTTCGCCACGTTCAGCGAAGCCCACGATGAAGTCATCTAAGTAAAGACCTTCGGCAATCCCTGGTGCACCATTGACAACATAATCAAAGGTCACGCGAATATTAGTTTGGCCTGCAAAATCTCGTAACGAAACACGATTTTGCCGCCAAGTAGGTCTGAAAAAATCATCTTGAACCAACGCGTTTGTCAGCGTCGTACCCGTCGGGTCTTGATCGCTAGTGATATGAACCGTAACCGAGTCACCTCCGGACGGTCGGTACAAATAGTTGTAATAGAAAACTGGCTCATCAGAGGCGACGTAGCCGGTGAGATTGAACGGCTGAGAAACGAGTGAACCAGAGGCTGTCGCTGATTGACGATTAAACAGAATCGAATCGCCACCGCCGCCAATCGAGTCAATCTGATGGTCTTCGACGGAAACGTGAAGCAGATACGTACCACTATTACTGGTTTTGTCCTCCAATGAAATTCCGCCGTCTTTAAGCTCAACCGTGGTTGACGCCCTCACTACCCCGATAAAGTAGACGCCGGCACTGAGTCTGCGGTCGAAGAAGGGGTCTTGCGTAGCATCGCTGCCAAATCGACCGTCTTCAATGTTTGAGGTCGTGAACCGATTAGTACCAGGAGCAAACTCAAGCCCCGACGCACCTTGTTGTAGCAGGATAATATCAAAATCAGTATTGGATCCGGTCGTGCTAGGTGGAACGGCCGGAACAAACCCATTGTCGAGGTCAACGATCACGCGCGTCCCATTGTTCGGAACCGTAATCGTATAGAAATCGGCGAGTTGATTGATTTGGTTAAACTGCATCGACCCGCTGACGGTTGTGTGCGGGATGGTTGTCGAAGTGTTCTCCGCTCGAGTAAAGGGAGAGGACGCACCACCGATATTTACATTGTCAGCGATCGTCCAGACACCGGTGGCGTCCAGGTCCTGTCCCGGAGGTACGTTGCCGGTATCAATTTCCGCGATCGGCACGTCCGAATAGGTTACCCCAACGATGCTATTGTCGAACGGCTGAGGAATGCCGTGGCCGGGATCGCTTGTGCGAATGCCTGTCTTTTCAAATCCCCCGGCGGTAATAGAGGCGTCTGTAAACATTTGTGGCAGCAGCGGACCGGACGCTGTACTCGTGGCACCTTGCCTGACGCGATCCTCGAAGATTCGCTGGATCGAGTTGATTGGCTCGCGCCTTAAATACGGGTTGGTTGACGCTGACAACTCGGCTGGTACACGTGTTGTTGATGTAATCGCGACGAAGTAACTGCCTTCGGGTAGCGACACAGGACCAATAAATGGGTCACCCGTCGAAACCGAACCTCGGGCGAGAATTTCGCCGACATTGGCACCAAGTGGGCTGGCTTGGTCGTCCAAAATATTGCTGCTTTGACCAAACAAAATCAGCCGTGGCTGGTTTTGGCCGGTCTCAAAATCGTCATCGTAGAAGACACTGATATTTGTATCGGGGCGGCTGAATCCATCGGCATAATCGATGTCTAAGACGGTTGATTTTTGTAGTTGCCCAAGGGCACCCGCGAAGTCAACATCGAACTGATAGAAGTCGACATCATTTGATGATGACAATGCCCCCCCGACGCTGAACGTCCCATTTAACGAGTTTGCAAGATTGCCAACAAACTGTGGACGCTGGCCCGGAGGAGATTGATTTAGGAATTGGTAAATGCTTTTCGGGTTAGAATTAATCTGGTCATTGTTCGATGTGTTTGCACTACCAGAATTGATGGTAACGGCTTCATTTTCTTGCGCCTCACCGAGCAGTGGTGAAGAGCCGGGCAAGCCAATCGCGTGAATCCCGTTGTTTGCATATCGGATGTCTGCGAAACGCACAACGCTGCCAGGAAATTCCTGTGCTTCTTGCAAACGGACTTGGAACGAGTACCCACCGCGAGTCAATCCACCATTCGGATCAGAAGGGTCGATCGATGCGCTGCGGACACGGAAGAAATACACGCTTTTCGAACCAGCAATGCCCGGTAGCGACGTTCGCAAGCCCGCGTCACGTGGATTCACCGTACCTTCGTCCTCGTACAACCCGCCGACTCCGCGATGGGTCAGCGGTTCTGCCGTGCCTTGCAAGGAGCCGATGTTACCAGCGAGTAGCGAATTGATCACGGTGATTTTGGACGGGTCATCGACGTCTGCAAGACCGTTATCGACTCGAGCCACAACGTTGCCGTTCGCGTCAAGGAGTTCAATCACGGTGTCAAGCGAAAAGGTTGTTCGATCGATATCGATCCAGACTGGCGTGCCTGCAGTTCCCGTGAAGCTGTAGACGTCGATGTCGGTTGCCTCACTCAGGAAACCTTGCACATCGAATCCAAGCCGCAATGTTTCATTGCCAGAGGAAATCTTATCGGCAAGTTCACCCAGAACTTGCGCATTGGAAAAGGTGCCATTCAGCCCCGGCGCGATTGCCGTGGATGCTTCTTGCTCAAGTTGGACGGCCAGATTGCGATCGTTGCTGAATTGGTCGAATAGCAAGCTGCGCCAGTCGTTTGGTTCAGGCCGAGTGTTAAATGTATCGCCGTTGGTATCGGTTTGCTGAGTGCCATCCGTTCGGCGTCCGGCGCCCACGGTGTCGTCAGAGATACTCGTCAATACAACCGGAGCGCCTGGCAGGCCAAGTACTTGGACCGTACCGCCAAGTCGATCGGAGATGTTCGAGTTCGCACCCATCGCCGTTAAGCCCGTGCCGGTTGCTGGGTTGAACGGAGAACCAATACCACTGAGCTTCACGACCAGGCTTTCGTCCGGACGGCTCTTAAGCCGCAGACCTGTGTTGGAAACCAGATTTCCGACGACAATTGAATCCGTCAGCACGTGAACAATATCGGTGTCGTCCCAGACACTTCCCGATGACAAAATCCCGCCGCGAATCTTCAAACCGTTGAGTTGCTGGAGTGCAGCAGTACCGCTAGAAACGCTATCGGTAACGTTACGTCGAATCAACGGTCCTTGGTTATCGTCCAAATCGGCTAAACGATCGACAGCACCCGTTTGACGCCCTAAATCGACGTTGTAATTGTCACGGAAAGAATCGCTGTCCAAGTCCATGATACTGCCGCGATTGTCTACAAACGTGTTGCCCACGATCGTCGGTTGAGTGAACCGCCCGAAGATCGTCGCTGGGGTAATTCCTAGCCGACCGTTGCGTCCAACAGGGCCAGCGCCAGCTTGTCCATTAGCGTTGAATTCAAATCGCGAGTTGGTAATACGGCCTGTCGCTTGTTGCAATTCCAATGCATCAAAGCCGCGACTCTGACCACCTTCGATCAAGCTAACGCCACCGGCATAGGCAATCGTCGTGTGATCTAGGCTGACGTTCGCTGTCGGTCCCGCATAGATTCCTGCCCAGTCACCTCGAACGGGATGCGCAGCTCCGTTGGCTGTGTTGATATCGTTGTTGGTATCAAAGGATCCGCCGGCACCAAAACGATCGTCCAATGAACTAGTGAAGATGATCGGCTTACTCGCGGTGCCTTCGGCAAGTAACTGTGTTCCTTGTCCCAATTCAATTCGCGCGCCACGGAACTTTACGACTGTGCCTGGATCGATCACAAGCGAACCGTCGAGTCGTCCACGGACACCGGTTCGAGTGAGATCAAGTGGGCTTCCCGTGCGTGAGCCATCATCCACAAAACTGTTATCGGACGCGTCCAATTGACCGGCTACGCGGTAAACACCATCCAGACCACGCCGATAAATACGACGAAATAAATAATCCAAGCCAGCGCCAACCTGCGGCAACGTAATCAAGCTGATTGAAGTATTCGCAGTGACGGTGAAGTTCGCCGTGGGATCGCTGCCAAGGGATTCAAAACCGAACGCATCGACAAAGGTAACTCGGTAGTTGTAAGTACCAGCGACTAACGCTCCGCCATTGCGAACTTGGCCCGCAACCGCAGTCACGTCGGGTTTAATTCCGTCTTGATTGGTACCGCCAGGAGTGCCGGCAATGACAATGTTTTCAGCGACGTAATGGACAATGTCGATGTCATCTAAGCGGCCAGCAACCGTTAATTGACGAGGTGCTGCTGAGGAGGTGGTTTCGACGCGAATGAACAAACCGTTGATACTATTATTAATCAACCGATTGTTGTTGATATCGGGACCGACGCGATCGTAGTCAGCGGTGAACGATCCGGCGGATTGGAAACGCGGTGTCTGGTACGATGTTTCTTCAAAGCTGTCGGGGGCGGCACCCATCGCCGCGTTAGCGCTGTTGGAAATTGTATTAAAAGTGATGGTCGGGCGCAAGTTTACCAACTGGATCGGATTGACGGACTGTTGGATCGAATCGATCAGAATGTTCGCGCCACCGCCGAAACGAATATCGGCGTGATTGACAGTTTGGAGGAAAATACCTTCGTCTTCGAGATCCGCGCGACCTTCCGCTTGGTCAAGGTCGCGGCGGAAAATCAATCCGCCCCAATTGCCTGCGCCAGGCGCACCACTGTTGCCCGATGAAACGGCATCAATGGTGCGATCGCGAGTACTGGTGAACACGACGTCGCCACTTCCGGAACGAAGCGCGATCCCCTTATTCGTAACCGCTCCGGAAACAATTACCGGAGAACTAAGATCGACCAATCGCGGTGTGCCCAGCACTTGAATCGCGCCGTCACTACGATCAACGGTCAAGCTTGTGCTGCCGACGCTGATGGCAGAATTGCGAAGTTTGAACGCTGCTCCAGAGTCAATCATGACTGTCACGCCGCGAGGAACTTGCATGTTGCGGCCATCATCCAGGGTTCCACCACCGGTCTCGGTCGTCCCGATTTTATACGCGAAATTGTCGGCTGCCGTCGAGGGATTATTGTCCAAGCCACCATTGCCAACGATCCGCACAATGTCGTTGTCACGCGACGCTCCGAAGGCATTGGGAACATTGCTGTTGGAGATGTTGTTGAACGGATGAGCCAAGCTGCCATCGGCCGTCACGCTGGCAGTCTTATCGACAAAAATATTTCGACCAAAGGTCTCGATCCCACGAAAAACAGGACTGAAATCAATGGTCCGCTCGCCTGTGAATGTTAATGCACTGTTGGAACCCGCTAAGAGGTTTAAGCGGACGCCGGTTTCAGAAAAAACCGAGTTGACACGGGCGCGAATCTCCGTGGCAAGGTTCGCGGCCGGAGTCGAGCCTCCTGAGCCGCCACCAGCAACGCCGGGATTGTAGGAAATTGCAATGTTTCCTGGACTTGGCGTGCCAGGATTCAAACTGCTGTCCAACGGCACGAATTCAAATCGCCGCACCGCGTTATTCGCGCCCGTGATCGTAAACGTCTGACCAGGAACAATGGCGGCACCATTGCCGGTTACGTTAAAGGTCCGATCGAGCGGTCGCGTCTGGAACCAGAAATTCTTCACACCGCCAGGTTCACCGTTACCGTCACCATCGACCGCAGTGCCTGGCACGCCGATACGTGAACTGTCCAAATCGCGAATCGTATCGGATTCGTTCACTTGGGGTTCGAACTTGAGCAGCAACTGATACTTGCCCTGAGTCTTGCCGCCAAAGCCGCTGGCGGTAATCGTCGGGTCGTATGAATTGTTTCCACTGGCGGCAACGCCGACATAGTACACACCGTTTGCAAGGCTCGTACGCAGCAATGAATCTTCGCTGAAGTAATTATCGTTACGGGCCAATTGCTCGATGCCACCCCCCGACAACGAAAGCAAATTGGTCAGTGCTGAACCGCTGATGTCCGTGGTCGGACTGCCCTTGGTGATTTCGGCATGGAACAAAGTGCTGGCAAAAGGATCATTATTGATCGCCGCCACAATGCTGCTGACAGATACTGAAGTCACATTGGCATTACGACGCGGTACGTCGATGACGATACCGTTTGGAGTAGGCTGGCCTTTGTCATCCAACACGCGACGAATGCGAATCGCCGTGTCACCGGCAGTGCGTTCAGTTCGCAAGTATGAAATCTTGGCGCTATTGCCAAGCGAACCCGGTTTAACGGACGTAACTTTCACTTCCAAAGACGTACCGATTTCGAAATCAGTTGTTACTGACGCAGAAACATCCTTGAATAAAGTCAGCGTTGTATCGAGCGAACTTGAATCCGCCAGTCGTTCGGCAAAAGTCTCTGCGGTCAACGTACCCACACGCACGCCAGTACCCAGATTCACCTCAAAGCGATACAGGTCCACATCAGCCGATTCAGGTCGATGAATGTACTGTCCGTGCAAAATGTCATAGTTGCCTGGGAAGGATGGCTCTAAGTCAGCCAAGTTTACTTGGTTTGGGGGGTTGATCGTTGCGTTCAAAAACCCGCCATTGAGCGACATCAACGACTGAGCCGTCAAATCAGTCGAGCCTTCCAGACCAAGCAAGAATCCGATGCCCGCCATCGCCTTGCGGAATAGATCTTCGCCATAAGCCGTTTTGAAGGCAAATTGATTGCTGAACACGATGGCCGAGTTCGCAAAAGTTGGGTCGATTCGCAGCGAAGCGTTGAGTGCGTTTTGAGCGGTGAGCTGCGTATTGAGTCTCGGCCCAAGCGTTGATATGTCCCCGAAAGCGAACGTGATACCGCTATTGGGCGTTTCTCGGAACTGCACACCAATGTAATTTGCCCATAAGGACAACGCTTCACGAATACGAGTCTTATAAAGCTCGTTGATGGTGATTTGATTGAGCTGCGAAACACCGCCCACCGTCTCGAATATATTTTGGAAATTGTACGGAATTTCCGTTATACCGCTGACTTTGTCAGCACCGAAGTTTTGATTGATCGTCTGCAGCAGCCCGTTACCTGAAAACTCGGGAACGACCAACCGTCCGGTATCATCCAGTCCACCAGGAAGCTCGATTAAATATGGTTTTGGATCGATCGATTCACGCAGCGTCAAACTCGTGATCGGTTGGCCTGTTGTGCCAAACACGCCGACATCAAGAGACGTCGTGATCGTGTCGCCCACAGCCGTCATTACCAGCGGCGGCGAACTAACGATGTTAGTGGGGACCAAAAGCGGACCGCCCGAATTGGCCACTCCGGCAAACGACAACGAAATGCTGAGGACGGCATTCACCGCAGGCGTTGCCGCAACAATTCCTACCAAGTTATTGACGGTTGGGGTCGAGCCACCGAGATTGAAGAGAACATTACCCGCCGTGGTAAGACTGACGCTCAAGCCCGCGCTGCCGGTATTTACAAAGCTTACGGTCCGACCACTTGCACCTTCACCCACAATTTTGGAACGGAATGTAACGGCCAAATCAGGGTTGATTCGCAAGTCACTGGTCACGCTCGGTGCAATCGCAAAATTCGTTGGTTGCACGATCAGATCGTTGCGGCCATCAACCGCCGTTCCCAGACGCAAGCGGAACGAACCTCCACCGAGCGGTACGCCAGGCAGATTGTTGATATCGCTTGCAAAAATCAAACGTGCGGTATGCGTGGTTTGGTCATAAATGACTCGTTCGGGAAAGAACAACAAATCGTCGGTCGTTCGAACTGTCTCTTTGGTTAACAAGAGCTGATAAAAACGAGGATTTTCCGCTGACCGAGCCGTCGGTTTACCAGTGGCTGGGTCATTTTCCACAAACAGCGGGTCTTCGTTAAAGTAAACAAGGACTTCGTTGCGTCGCTGTTCAAGTTTTCCGTTGGCCAGTCGAACCACAGGTTGCGGAACGATTGATTCAACGAGCGCCCCCAAGTTCAATTCGAAGTTGATGATTTCTGATCGAGCTCCCGGCGTCGAGGGAACAATCGCCTCGCCCGCAATGTTCCTCAACCCAACGATCCCACGGTCAGGGTCGTCAAACGCAAATAGCTCAATTCGATAGCGATCATCAGGCAGACTTTCGGCAAGCCGCATGACGACTTCGCTTTTCTTGATGTCACCCAGCGTGACCAAGCCGGGAACAATTCGGACGTCATCTGCCGTTCCGAATATCTTGTCGACGCCGGAACGAGTGACCTGAATTCCGTTCAATGTTGCCGTGTCGAGCTGTTGTATTTCGTCAAAACGAAATGTCAGTGTGCGGGGAGCAACGTTTCGTGATGTTCCTTCAACAATCAAATCACCTTCATTCGGCTGAATGCCGATCAACTGGGGACCCGCAAGCATTTGCCGCGGCTCCAGAGCCTGAAGAAGGTTTTGTCGTTTTCGATTGGGCCGACCGGACTTACGCGATGTCATGTAGACAACCTTGAAGGAGCGAAAAGCACGCCGCAAAATCGTCGGCGAGCAGATCGATGATCAATTGAATGGGAGTTGCGGTTAAAAAGTCGCGAAGAAAGTCGTCACTTTGTTACGCGGCCTTTGGGTAAGACAAGCGAGCCCGGACAGCGAGGCAATTCGCCTTCGCACGACCAGGACTCGATGCCGAGTATAATTACGGGGCTTAAAGCCGCAAATTTTTGTCTGTTTTGTGGCGCATTCAATCGCTGAAGATTAAACCTACGCAGCCGAGAATGAGGGCATTAACGATTAAAACGAGTTCGAAAAATTGTCTACAGAGACAGAAATGTGCCACGCGGCTTCGACTCAAAGCCAACGAAATAGTTCCGTAAATATTGCCAGCAACGACACTCGCAGGCTCAATTCAACGCCTTCGTAGTAGCTTCTGCGCGCTCGGCAGCGTATGATTCGTTAACAAATCAAGATAAAAAAACGAGGATTTATCGTGGACCAAGTCCCGAATACCAAATTGCCAGGCGATTCTTTGGCTGGCGAATCCGGCGAGCCACATCCAGAAACCGGCAAATCGATTCCAACCACGCCATCATTTTCAATTGATGGCAAAACTGTTCCAGGGTTCGTTCCCTCGTTCGATTCCGCCCACAAATTTATTGATGTGACTTTACCGACAATTTTGCCGGAGCGGACGCCTGTACCCACATCCATTGAGATGGCAGAGGGCTATCTCGAGCTGGTGACTCTGCCAGCGGTCCGCTTGGGCGTTGACAGCAAAACGCGGCGCAATTTTGCCAAAAAGGCGTTTCAACTGGCGACAAAGTGTGGCAGATGCCTCTACGATCCAAACCATGAATCGCGGCGACAAATGGTAATCGGACAGTCGCAGCGTCTGTTGCGACGATATTCAGCGGCAATTTCGGCATTTCGGCAGGCTTCCCAGCACCGGGACTCGAGGATCGAAGCTTTAATGGCGATGGGCTGGTGCCAAAAACGCGTGGGACGCGCCGACTTAGCCATCGTCAGTTTGACTCGCGCCCTGGCAATTGTCCCCGAAAATGCTTGTCTGCACTATAACCTCGCCTGCTACTTAGCCTGTGCGGATCAAAGTCGCGCCGCAATTTACGAACTGGCCTGGGCGCTGCAACTAGAACCACGACTCTGTCGCCGTGCGGTCCGTGAAGCGGATTTCATCGTGTTGCGAAACATGCCAGCATTTTGTGCGCTGACGACCACGCGAGTCATGGCGAAATAGGGCCTTTCTGAAATTCGAAAACTGATGTTGCCCGACCACGCGCCGCCACTACTACTTCCGCTGGCGATCGGTTTCGCCTTGGTGTCCGGCGTTACGTGGTATCTCGGTTTTGACCTCGCTTCTGGTTTCGGCGGCGCGTCATTCATCCGACTCTCCTTGGTTTTAGGTGCACTCTGGCTTGCTTGGCCATCCATTAAACGACCTGCTCGGTGGCTTCCGCCCGGAATCGCAACCATCATTTTGGTTGCGATCGGAGCCTGCGCGGTCCAGCCAAGAATGGCTATCGCGTTAATCCCGCTCACAGGCGGATTGATCGCTTTTGCTGGTTTCGCGAGATACTTCCGAAGCAAATAGAATAGTTTGTGGCATATACGCAGAATGCGAATGATGGGCAGTACGTGTTGTTCGTCCAATGTTTGCTATCCTTCGCTGAAAGGACCGGAAATAAACCTATCGACGCTAAAATCGGAAAAAACCTACCAGGACGCGCGATGATTGGCCGAAAGAACCTGAAACCGCTCCGCAAACGCACCGAGGGTGCGCGACCAGACTAGCGGGCTACTGGGTTGAGGAATGTAGGAGGCACTCCATGCGACGTTTCTTTTTGGCAGCAACGATGCTCACGATCGTTGCAGGTGGGCCACTGCAGGCCCAGGCAGGCGATCGAGAGATCGCAGAGCAAATCATTCAAAAGCTGAAGGTCCAGCGAGATGCTGGAACCCTCAAGGACTTCACCCTTGACCTAAAGGTCGACAAAGGGGTGGTGCTGATGCGGGGTAATGTCTGTGAATCAGCACAAAAACAAAGTGTCCTGGCGGTGACCAAGGGCATCGACGGAATCGCAAATGTAGTCGATGAAATTACGATTGCATCCGCCAATGCTTCCACTGCGAAGTCAACGGCCACGGCACCAACAACCACGGTACCAGCGACCACGGCACCAGCGGCAACGGCAACGGTCGTTCGTCCGAAAGCTGCGGTTGCCGCAGTTCCGGTTGAAAAGAAAACCGGTTTGGCTCCCGAAACGACTGCGCCGACGAATGACTCGATTTCATTCAAACAAGCTTTAGCGGCAGCCGCCCTAAAGCAACCAGTCGTCAAAAAAGTGAAGCCGGTCGCGCCGGTTGCCCAAGCCGGAAAACCTTCGCCCTGGCAACCGTCCAGCGAAGTGGCCATGGCAGCAGCGACCGACATCGATTCGACGGCCTCGGTTGAGGCGGATCGTAGGATCACTTCGGCAATCGTCAATTCGCTGAGCACGGCACAAAATCAGGGCCGTCTCAAAGGCTATGGAGTTGATGTCAATACTCAACAAGGCCGTGTGTATGTGACTGGACGTGCCAGCAGCGAAGAGCATCGCGAGTTGATCACCAACTTGGCTCGGCGAACTCCCGGTGTTGTCGATGTCGTTGATGAAATCGCTGTTTACAGCGGAGAAGGGGGAATTCCCCAACCCGTCGTTGACAACGGCTCTGGCGAACCGATGCCACTATCGGATTATGCACCCAATTTGACGCCCGTTGCTGTCGAACCGGTTGAGCGTCCTGGGCGATACGGTACGCCTGCGATTGCAACTTCCGCTCGGCAAATGGGTGTGCCCGCGCAAACTGCGCCATATCACATGCAAAATGGTCAGCCGATGCAAGCCATGCCAGCGGGCTTGGGTATGCATGGTGGCGGAATGGGTGGTCCAATGCCAATGGCACCGTATGCTGGCGGCGCCGCAGCACCTCGATACGAGCAGCCTTACCTACCGAACTATGCTTGGCCAGGTTACGCCGCGTATCCAAATTACGCTGCGGTAACCTATCCGCAACAGTACAGTCCCTCTGCGTTCCCCTACATCGGTCCCTTCTATCCTTACCCGCAAGTGCCATTGGGATGGCGTAAGGTTAGTCTCGAATGGGATGATGGTTGGTGGTTCCTTGACTTCACTGATCGCTAGGCCATAAGCCAAGCGGATCAAACCCAGAAAAACGCATCCGCTGGTCGTTATCGACCAGCGGATTTTTTTTTGTTTTCAGCATTGAGATCTGAGACTTCCACCCGCTGATTCTGAGGCTTGGGCTTCCCCGCAAGGAATCCCGCTGGCTCGTCCAGCGGAAGTTTCGGCTTTGGCCCTACCAAGCGATGCTTCCCCGCAATTGAATCCCGCTGGCTTGTCCAGAGGAAGTTTCGGCTTTGGCCCTAAAAGGATTGGTCAACCAGCTTTCGGGTTGAACCAGCCGCGCCAAAAACTCCTTCGCTAAATTCCGATTTATCCGCAAGATCGATACAGTTTGACACGATAAATGTAATAAGCGATCGGCCATCGGCATGGTGCGAACGCAAGACAATGATGACGAGATGAGCCATGCGATGCCCATCCCACCGAAACACCAAGTCATGAGCGACTCGATGAACACCTGCCGATCATCCAAGCGAACACAAGCGGCTCGCCGACTCGTGGTCACGGGGCTCCTTGCAGCACTAATAGCCCCAACGACCGGTTGCTTTGGCGTTAGTCTCGGGCCAAGTTTAGGCATCTTTGGATTGCCGATTCCTGTGAGCCCCTACTATCAGCATCGCCAGGAAGAAAAATTCTGGGAACATGAGCGATACGAGCGGGTTCCCGTTCTGGGACCAACCACCGCTGGTGGTGCTCCCGTGGCCTTGGATCCGCCGACGGACGATGAAGTCGTTCATGCACTTGAGAAGGCTCGACCGATTCAAGGCGGCGTTCCTTTCTTGTACGAGAAGCAACGCAACAACGTTCGGATCATCAAAGAAAAGATTGCTGACTACATAGATCCACCACGATTCTATCCGTTGATTGGCCCAGCTCAATTGCATCATGCTCATTACAAGTGCACGATCTACTGTAGCGAACGAGCGATTGTCGGTTATCCTGTTCCTCACACGCTGGACGACCGCGAAGTGATTGAAGTCATGTACATTGACCATAATCATTTCCATATGGTCGGCGATGTAGAACCCTATACAACGCCAAACCTATAATCGCAGATCGCTGGATTGAGCACCAATATCCCTGACATTGTCGGCGTTCCGCTGCGACCGTTTCGCGGCGTCAGCGCTGTTGTGACGGGAGCCTCCAGCGGCATTGGTCGTCAAATCGCTGTTGATTTCGCGACCGCAGGCTGTGAACACCTGCTTGTCCATTTCAACCGCAATCTCACCGCTGCACAAAGTGTTGCGAGCATGTGTCGCGACCTGGGCACGGAAACGTACCTTAATCGTTGCGATTTCGGTGACGAAGATCAAACCGAAAGCTTTGTTACCCGCTGCTTTGATACTTTGCCGCGAGTCGATATTTGGGTCCATTGCGCCGGTGCGGATGTGCTCACGGGCGAAGCTGCCGACTGGTCGTTTGACGAAAAGCTAAAACGATTGATCGATGTCGATCTCCTTGGAACCATTCGAGCTGGACGTTTGGTCGCGGAACGACTGGGGGTTCAAGCTCGCGAGGCTCCAGACCGACTGCCACCTTCGATTTTGTTCATTGGATGGGACCAAGCGAGCGACGGAATGGAAGGCGATGCAGGGCAAATGTTCGCACCGATCAAAGCGGGTGTTGAAGCGTTCGCCAAATCGCTGGCACAAGAAATCGCTCCTTGGGTCCGAGTCAACGTCGTTGCGCCAGGCTGGATACAGACCGCGTGGGGCAAGAATACAAGTGAATATTGGAATTTGCGGGCGTTGAACCAATCGTTAATGCACCGCTGGGGCGAGCCCGGCGATGTCTCCGCTGCGGCGGTTTTTCTTTCCACACCGGCGAACCGGTTTATCACTGGCCAAACCCTGCAACTTAATGGTGGCTGGAATCGGCGATTCGAGCCGCGTTAGCTGGACACTTTTTCCCCGCGCATGGTTTAGTTAAGATACTGGAATGAATACCTACCGCGCATTATCTCTCTCGCTGGTCATCGTCGCCGCTTTTTCGGTCGTTGTCACGATCGCGGCCGAACGGCGTGCACCGGCACCGAAATTCTCCAGCGATTCTTTTCGCGGTGTATTTTTCGCCAAGTCATCGGAGGCGATTCGCGGTTCGCGGCCAGGAATGGGTGCAGCACAAGCAGCCGGCCAGGCACCTGCTGTTAATGCTCGTATACCCGGTACTGCGGCGTCTCCAGCGGCCAACGCAAGTGGATTTTCGGGCCTGATATCGCCTGCAACTTTGGAAGATGAGATCAAGCGACTACGGCTTGAACTCGATACTGGGGTCACGACCCCCGCAGCTTTTCAAAGTGGTGGCTTCAAAGACGCCCGAGTTCAGCTTTCCATTCTTGCATCATTGTTTGCGATCGTGACCGAGCACAACGGTGATGTTCGCTGGAAAAAAGACGCCCCAGCCGCCCGCGACCTAATCGCCCGCACGGCGCTGAATTGCAAGTCTGGTTCCAGTCAGGTTTATAACGAAGTCAAGCAACGCAAGGGAGATTTAGAAGACTTGGTATCCGGTACCGGATTGGCGGCGCGTGATGCGGAACTTACGAACGATTGGTCTGTCATCGCCGATCGTGTGCCGCTGATGACCTACCTTCAAAAAACGCTTGACGGCCCATTGAAAGAAGGCACTCAAAATGCCGCTGCGGTAAAGGCCGAAGCTGAACGAATTCGTCGAGCGGCTGAATTAGTGGCGTCCGTGAGCGAAATCCTGACTAAACCAGGGCTCGCCGATGCCGAGGACACCGATTACGCTGCATTCAGCAAAGAATTGACAGCCGCCGCTCGCGGTATTTCGCTTGCCCTCGACCAGGGTGACCCTGCGGCGGTTAGCTCCGCGGTTGGGGCCGTTACACAGGCTTGCGACAAATGCCATGAGGCCTATCGCTAGCGCTCCCTCTCTTTCGTGCAGAAGTTTGATTATCGTAGGTCTGAGGTGTCGCTTACTCGTCGCGCACCGGCTAATTTTAATTTTTGTCGCGACATCCTTATCACCAAAGTCCGTTTGAGCCTCGTTGCTATGGGCATTCGTTTCGCCTGCCATGCTTGTCAAAAAACGCTCAATATCAAATCTGAATTGGCGGGTAAACGCGGAGTATGTCCGCAGTGCGGAACTCGTTTCCGTATTCCCAGCGGCAATTCCGCTCATTCATCGCCTTTGATTGACACCGGACTGGCGCTGACATCGATGCCTGGTTCGGCCATGGTCGCAAACCCTTCGCCGCGTTCTGTCCCTCAGCCAGGTGCGGGCGCCAACCGAAACGGGATGCCAGCGACCCAGTCGTTGCTCGATGACCCAACTGCCGTTTGGTACGTGCGTCCGCCAAGCGGTGGTCAATACGGCCCGGCAACCGGCGACGTCTTACGAGCTTGGATTACGGAACAACGAGTGACATCGACATCGCTGATTTGGCGCGACGGTTGGCCGCAATGGCGCAGCGCAAACGAAGCGTTATCCGAGTTCGGTGCAACCACATCACCCGTGACAACACCGCTGAAAAATATCACGCGTCCAGCAACGACAGCCGTTCCCGTACCTGTGTCTCCCACACTTCGGGGCGACGCGACGATTGGAATGCAAAAGTCAAAAAAAACGAATCAACGGTTCATCGTTGTCGGCACGCTAGCCGCGATCTGCATGACGTTGCTTGGAGTGCTAATTTTTCTGATGCAATAGTAAGCACCGACACTACCGCCAGTCCTACGCCGTGAAGGATTTTTCTTCAGCAAATAAAACGGTTTTAGCGGTGCGGCGCGAGCGGGCTGTTGATTTAGTGAGCCGTACTCGCTAGCGTCGGGCGCTACGGCAGGACGCCTACCGTTGACGGCCCGTGGCTAGCGCCATCGGCTCACTAAAATGATGAAACCCACTAAACCAACAGCCCGCGAGCCGTCCGGTCTTTCTGAAGCTTGAGGCACCGGATGGCTCACGCCATTCCGCTAAATTATCCTTCACGGCGTTACCGCCAGCCCCATTCCACCTCCAATCCTATTTCGCCTCAAGTTCAATCCATGATGACAAGTGCCACGTCCACGCAATCGTCCTACCGTTCCCGGGTCGTAATCTTTTTGGCCATCGTATTGCTTGGCAGCTTGGCATGGACCCTTCGCGAAAGCATCGGTCTGCGCGGTCAAGCATGCTTCGGCGTCATCTTCTTCCTTGGTATCGCCGCTGCGTGCTCTGAGAACTTGAGCAAAGTCAATTGGAGAACAATTGCAACGGGGCTCGGATTGCAATTCCTCCTTGCAGTCCTCATTCTTAAAGTCGACCTGGTTTACTCCGGCTTCGAATTGGCCGGTGCGATGGTGGCCAAGTTCTTAGACTTTGCCAATCGAGGCTCCGAGTTCGTATTTGGTCCGCTCGCGAACCATGGGCAAGCGGAACAAGCGTTCGGTGCTGGCCAAGGTTTTATTTTCGCAGTTCGCGCACTGCCGACGGTGATTTTTGTTTCGGCCGTTTTTACAGTGATGTACCACCTCAGAATCCTGCAAGCGATCGTTTGGTTTTTCGCCAAAGCGATGCTGCTCGTGTTCGGAAATAAAGGGGTCAGTGGTGCGGAAACGCTCGCGGCGACAGCCAATGTGTTCATGGGACAAACGGAAGCTCCGTTAATTATCAAACCCTATGTCGCAACGATGACCAAATCAGAACTCTTGGCGTTGATGATCGGCGGGATGGCAACGGTTTCTGGCGGTGTGATGGCAGTTTACATTGGCATGGGTGCTGATCCCGTTGCAATTTTGGCGACCAGCGTCATGGCCGCCCCCAGCGGATTGTACCTTTCAAAGCTGCTGATCCCTGAAACCATGGAACCCGTAACACGCGGTGAAATCCAGATGTCCGATGAGCGAACACATGCCAATGTCGTGGATGCGGCTGCTGGCGGTGCGTCCGATGGAATGATGCTTGTGATCAATATCATCGCCATGCTGATTGCCTTCATTGCTGGTATTGCGTTGATCAATCATCTACTTATGTTGACTGGCCAGGGCGTCAATTACCTGATTGTGACCGTCGGTTCTACAATTCAGATTCAGCCGCTGTCTTTGGAGTTAATTTTTTCGAAACTGTTTTCCCCGATTGCTTTTTTGATGGGAGTTACCCCGGAAGATTCACCGCGAGTGGGTGAGTTGCTCGGTAAGAAACTGGTCCTCAATGAGTTCGTGGCATTCAAAGATTTGACCGATTTAAATGCGATCAAAGAGAATGACAAATTTGTCGGTGTCCAGGGAATTCAAGATCGCTCGTATCGCCTTGCCGTCTATGCTTTGACAGGCTTTGCAAACATATCCTCCATCGGAATTCAACTAGGAGGCATTGGAGCGATGGCACCCAGTCGCCGCGCTGATCTCGCAAGCTTAGGGACCAGAGCGCTGCTAGGCGGCTTCCTCGCCACGCTGATTAACGCGGCCATCGCCGGGATATTGATTTAACAATGGGGCGTGGCGAAGCAGTTAATGATCACCGGCACAACACTGCCACCTACCGCCAAGAAGGCGAAAAAGATTAGTCTGATCTGTCTGATCTGACAAATCCGACTGATCCTTCCAGAGACTAGAAATGGGAAAAATTCGCAAGAGCGGCGGCTATCGCAAACTTGCATCGTTTCAAACGACGACGCTGATCTACGATGCGACGGTTTGGTTTTGCGAAAAATTCGTCGACTCGCGGTCTCGCACCGTCGACCAAATGATTCAGGCC
>JAYVSE010000022.1:0-13459 GCA_043775635.1 Planctomycetaceae bacterium
ATCCGTAGGAGGAAGCGATGAAGGCATCAAGTTTGCTCAGCTCGAGAAACCATGCTCCAATTGTGCTTCTTGATTGAGTCGTCGTCGATTTCGTTCCCAGTTCTGCAAAGTGGATCGCGGTACGTCAAGTTGCGCTGCGCGCTGCTCTTGCGAGACGCCGGTGTCCAGCATGGCTTGGGCACGAACAAGTACCGAGGCAATCTCGTCGCGTTTCCACAAAGAAGGTTTCGCGACAGTCGAAGAAGGGATACACTGGGTGACGTCCATGCTTGTGGCTCCTTGGAAAGACTTTAGAACCCTTCTATTGGAGCCTTGAGCAGGATATTAAGAAATGGTTGGAACCCAAGTCAGCTCACTGAATTCAGCAAATTAAATTTGCTAGTACTACAATGACAACTACTACCGGGCCGCGAACTTCTCGGCTTTTGATATACACATTGGCGGTTGGGTCTTTGGTCGCGACTTTCATTCATCAGAATCATTCGGCCAACGAATCAAGCATCGATGTTTGGTTATCCTTCGCTGCGGTGATATTTGTCTTCGCAAGTACCCCAAAACGAGGACTGCCTACGGCGACTCCACCCAAAAGATCGCAAGCAGTCATTAGTTGCATTCCGCTTTTTCTATTTCTAGTTGCTGTTTTGCTCTCGTGATACAACCTGAGGTTAGATGGGTCTCAAATAGTCGATATGAAAACGCCCGTGAGTATCGCAATTCTTTGCTTTGCTGCTTTTGAGCTTTCGTGGCGCTGGTTTACTTGGTATCGATCGCGTACGATGTAAACCGTTATGCGAGTTTGATTATGGTGCGTTACAAGGGCCAGACGTATCTCACTTCCACGCCGCTTTCCTATCAGGCAACGGGGCAAGTCGCTGTCCTGTATCGGTACGACGAGTCTCGCGGGACGGCCACTCTGGCCGCGGCATTTGGCGAAGCGAACGCCTTCGATCCGCTGAAGGCACCGCGAGTTCTCCAGCGACTCGCGCCCGGCAAAGTCCCCAAGGACTACACGTTCCTGTGGTCGGACACGAACAGTGATTCGCAGGTTGATCCCGATGAAGTCACGTTCGAGTTGAAGTCGCCGGAATCGCAATCCGTGAGAGTGGGACGCTTCAACGATCAGCTCCGCTGCTGGGCCGGCTCGAAGGTGTATCAGCCGCGCGAAGTTCTGCCGAACGGCGTGCCCGTCTTCGAGAAGCTCGCGTCGCCCGCGCCGCTCGCGGGAAATTTTGGATGGGACAACGGTGACCTCCTGGCAGGAGCACTTCCACGGTTACTTCACTCAGACACCCGACGGCCGCAGCTACATCGTCCACGGAGGCAACTATATCATCGTTTCGGAAGTGCTGGGATTGGATCGCTTCCAACGCTTGGCAGGTGAAGTGATCGTCAGCGCGGAAGACGTCCGCCGAGTGCGCGAACACCACGAAGAACTCGCGCGGCGCGAGGCCAAGAGTCACGCGCGGCTGCTGGATTGCCTGCGTGTGAAAGACGGTCAGGTTCCCGATGTCGCCGAGCAAGACGGCGTCAAATTCGGCATCGGTTACGACGACGAGAAAAACTTGTACGTCCGCTGGAACGTTGTGGGACACGGTCGGCTGAATAACTCAGGCACCGACTTCCACCGCGACTTCAAAACCGGCGCGTGCCTCGATCTGCAACTCGGAGTCGATGGGGCCGCGAACGCTGCTCCACGCGCGCCGGTCGCAGGCGATCTGCGGCTGCTGTTCACGCGCGCCGACCGACAGCTCGAACAAGCCTCACCCGATGCAAAAACGAAAAAACGCAGCGCCGTCGATCTGCTGGATGACATCGAGTTGAAGAACAAATAGTCCGGATGATTCATCTTTGGGCTGTCACCGATGTGCATGGCTCGGTGGTGAAGGAGTTTTTTCATGAATAACATTGCTGGACAGGCAACGCTGACCTGTGGTCGAGTCGCTCCGCGACTCGGCGGCGAGTTGCGGAGCAACTCGCCCACATCGAACAACAGGCTCCTAATCACAGCCGTCATTGCCGCTTTCGCCTTGTCGGCGTCGGCCTCGTTGCAGGCCGCCGAACCGCCGCGCGCCGCGAATCAAGGTCTATCTCGAAAATCTGGACCGCGTTTTGTTCGAGCAGGATATCGTGGCGGACGAGGCCAAGCCGATCACGGTGACGTTCCGCACACCTTCCGAAAAGATGAAGCAGGCCAAGCCTAATGCTGACGGAAAACTATCGTCTGACACAAGCGGAGCACATTATTTTAGCTTTCTTGTGAGATGTCGGATAAATTGACGCACGAAATACCGCGCACAACGAGTACAATCCAGACGTTGACTCGTTTTCATATGGACGGTTCATCATGAAGGTACTGTATCCTCTTGCGGTCTAAGCGATTTGTAAACGCGTCGCTTGCACAAGTGGAAGGTTCCAGATAGACTAAACCGGCTGGGTCAACCCGCTGTAGTGAGACACGTCGAAAGTGTTGCATTTCGGTTGACTACGCAAATGAACCTACCCCACAGCGTTGTCGATCTAAAAAACAACGCGCCCGCCTACGTTGCAAGTCTCTCGCATTCCGGATAAGCCGTTTTCGGTTCGATGTCTTCCTTTGAGGAGTTTCCCTGATGAAATGCCTTGGTAATGATCTGTTTCGACGTGAGTTCTTGCGAGTCGGATTCCTGGGAGGTTTAGGGGTTTCGCTTGCCGATATGCTGCGGATTGAAGCGCAAGCAGATCAGAAATTTTATGAAACGAAAGAAGGAACCGCAAAGTCGGTTATCTTCATTTTTTTACCGGGTGGTATGGCCCATCAGGAATCGTTTGACCCCAAGCCCTACGCTCCAGTTGAGTATCGCGGGCCGATGAATTCGATTGATACGAATGTGGCGGGGGTTCGAGTCAACGAACTCTGGAAGCAAACGGCAACGATTGCTGACAAGATCGCGATATGCCGTTCAATGACTCACGGCGAAGCGGCCCACGAGCGTGGCACCCACAATATGTTCACGGGCTATCGCCCCAGTCCTGCACTGCAGTTCCCGAGCATTGGCAGTGTGGTTTCGCACGAGTTTGGTCCGCGCAACAATCTACCTCCGTACGTTTGTGTCCCCAGTCAGCCCAATGAGTTTGCTGGCACTGGCTATCTGAGCTCTTCCTTTGCTGGCTTTAGCCTCGGTGCAGACCCGGCTGCGAGTGACTTCCGAGTTCGCGACTTGAATCTGCCCGGTGGAGTGGATGATTTGCGATTTGGCAATCGGCGACAACTGCTTGACGTGGTCAACGATCACTTCCAGAAAAAAGAAAAATCAGATTCTCTCGATGCAGTTGATACGTTTTATCAACGAGCCTACGATCTGATCAGTTCCGAAAAGGCGCGTGAGGCGTTTGACATCACGAAAGAAAGTGATCAGTCGCGTGATGCGTACGGTCGGAACCCTGCCGGTTTGCGATTGTTGCTGTCACGACGGTTGGTCGAAGCGGGGGTGCGGTTCGTGACCACCACTTATGGTGGCTGGGATATGCATGATGGTATCCACGCCGGAATGAATAGCCAGGTTCCGCCGTTCGACCAAGCCTACGCTGCGTTGATTCGCGATTTGGACCAACGCGGATTGCTCGATTCGACGATGGTTGTGATTGCTAGCGAGTTTGGTCGCACACCCAAGATTAACGGAACCGCAGGTCGCGATCACTGGCCAAAAGTGTTTAGTGTTGTGATGGCGGGCGGTGGTATTCGCAAGGGAATCGTCTACGGTTCATCCGATTCGACGGCGAGCGAACCTAATGAGAATCCGCTCAATGTGACCGACTGGGCTGCCACGATGTATCACTGCATGGGAATCAATGCTGATAAAGAATTGATGGCCCCCGGCGACCGACCGATTGAAATCGTTAATGATGGCAATGTCCTGAAGGAATTGCTCGCCTAGTCAAGTTAGTGATGGTTTAGATAGCGAGCCCAGGCAGTGCTTTGAGTGCGACTGTTTTTGATGACCAAGAGGATTTTCTTACCGCTTGAAAGAGCTTTTCGCATGTCGATACTTCGTCGGTTTCTTTGCTTTTGCCTGGCGCTTGTAGCCGTCGCCGGATCACTACAAGCCGGATCGCTACAAGCCGCTTCGCCACGGCTGAACATCGTTTCGCCACGGGGCGTTCAGCGCGGTGGCGAGCACGAATTGACTTTCAGCGGTTCGGATTTAGGCGATGCCAAAGAGATTCTGTTCTATGATTCCGGGTTCGAAGTCCTGGAAGTCACCGGCGAAGGCGGTAACGCGAAAGTCAAAGTTCGTGTCGCTGCGGATTGTCGATTGGGCGAACATGTCGCACAGGTCCGTACCGCCAGTGGCGTCTCCGATTATCGAACACTGTATGTCGAAGACCTGCCAGTCGTTCAAGAAGTCGAACCGAACGGCGAGTTCACTGCGCCGCAAGCCATCGCAATGAACACCGTTGTCAACGGCACGATTACCAGCGAGGATGTGGATTATTACGTCGTCGAAGCCAAGCAAGGACAACGGATTTCCGCTGAGATCGTTGCAATGCGGCTCAGTTCCGCGATGTTCGATCCGTATGTTGCAATCCTTGACGAAAAGCGTTTCGAACTTGGAACGAATGACGATACGGCGTTGGCGTTGCAAGACGGTTTCGTGTCTATCGTTGCTCCGGCCGATGGAAAGTATTACATCGAAGTTCGAGAAAGTGCTTATGCAAACGGAAATACCTATCGATTGCATGTCGGCACATTTCCACGCCCTAAGTCAACCTTCCCTGCCGGCGGAAAACTCGGTGAAACCGTAGAGGTTAAATTCCTGGGTATGCCGTCGGGCGAACTGAAACAATCGTTCACTTTGCCACCAAAGCCGGTCACCGATTTCGGCGTCTTCGCGCAGGACGACCAAGGGATATCGCCAACTCCCAATACGTTTCGTCTGTTCGAACATGGTAACGCATTCGAAGCGGAACCTAACAACGAAATCGCGCAAGCGACACCCGTTGAATTGCCGCTGGCGATGAATGGCATCATCGAGTCCGATGGTGATGCCGACTGCTTTACTTTCGCAGCCAAAAAGGGTGCGGTTTATGAAGTCGAATGTTTCGCTCGCCGGATTCGTTCCGAGCTCGATCCGGTGCTGAATATCTATTATGCAGACGGTCGATCGATTGCTGGGAATGACGATTCACGTGGCCCAGACAGCTACTTGCGGTTCGCCGTACCTGAGGATGCCCAATATACAATCCGCATCACCGATCACCTCGGCCGTGGCGGTCCAGAGTTTGTATATCGTGTCGAGTTTCAGGGTGTCGTGCCAGCGTTGACACTAGGCATTCCACGCAACGAACGTTACGGCCAATATCGTCAACAAGTTTATATTCCGAAGGGGAATCGGTTCGGCACGATTATCAGTGCAAATCGAATGAACTTTGGGGGTGAATTGGCGTTGTTGGGCGTTAACCTCCCAGCCGGGGTCACGATGCATTGTGATCCGATGCCGGCAAACCAAAACGTGATGCCGGTCGTTTTCGAAGCAACGGCCGACGCGGAACTCAGCGGTGCGCTGATCGATTTCTTAGCCAAGCATACCGATCCGAATCAGAACATTCAGGGCGGCTTCGTGAATCGCGCCGACTATTTAGTGGCCGAGCCGGGTCAGTCGTTGTATCGCTGGAAAGACGTCGATCGTCTGGCCATTGCAGTCGTCGACGAAGTGCCATTTAAAATCGAAATCGTTGAACCTGCGGTGCCGTTGGTGCGCAACGGTTCGCTGAAGGTAAAGATTGTCGCAACTAAACGAGAAGGTTGGGATGAAGAGATTGCCGTTCAATTCCCGTATCGATCACCCGGTGTCAACGCGCCGCCGAGTGTACCGATTCCAAAAGGCCAAACCGAAGTTTTCTATGAATTGAACGCTTCCGGAGACGCGGAGATCAAGATTTGGAAGATCTTTGCGTTGGCCAGTTCGCAAGGCATGTGGGCTTCGTCGAAACTTACGAAGTTAGATGTCGCCGATGCACCGGTTGGATTCGAACTGCAGCGAACAGCTTGTGAACAGGGGCAAGAAGCGTTGGTGTTGTGCAAGATCAATCACACAACGCCATTCGAAGGCGATGCGAAAGCTGAATTGGTTGGAATTCCTCCAAAGGTAACTGTTGAAGCGGTCAGCTTCAATAAGGAGACAAAAGAAGTGACGTTCACATTAAAGACCGAAACCGACAGCCCGGTTGGCAAGCATGGTCTCTTTTGTAATTTGGCGATTCCTCACAACGGTGACTTCATCAACAGTCGTGGTGGATCGGTTGAGTTCCAAATCGACCAACCATTGCCTCCAGCCGCCAATGCCCCCGCAGCCCCAATGCCCGCACCACCGGTTGCTGCTCCCGCCGCCGAAACTGCACCTGCAGCGGCGACGCCACCCCCGCCCCCCAAACCGCTGACGCGGCTCGAAAAGCTGCGACTTGCGGCCCAAGAACGCCAAAAAGCTGGCAGTGGCCAGTGAATCCAGCGTGTCGATATTCGGCTATCGGTTTGCCAAAGGCAGATTAATAGTACCAGTGCGCCTACCGCTACAAACGTTGCGGAAGGCGATTAAGAATGCCAAATGACTTTGGTTCCATGCAAATCGTTGTGGAACGGAGCGAAAAATCAGTCCTGTCGGAATCGTCGAAGATTATAGTGATTCAGAAATGACCGTACGGAATCTCATGATGTTGCATCGTTATAAATTCATAGCCACGATCCTGGGCTGCGTCGTTTCTGCGTACAGTGTTCAGGCGATCGCACAGGAACCGGTCGTTGCCGCTCCCCAGTCAATCAACGTTTATCCGCCAGACATTAACCTGACCACAGTTCGCGACCGTCAATCGGTAATCGTTCAAGCGGTTTACGCCAGCGGTATCACTGAAGATGTGACCGACAAAGCGACATACAAGCTGCCCGACCAGACGCTTGCAAAATTACAATCCAACGTGCTGCACCCGGTCGCCGATGGTAACACCGAATTGAAGGTCGAGTTTGGTGGTCACAGTGTTTCCTTGCCTGTAATTGTCAAGGACGCGATCGCTGATCCGCCAATTAGTTTTCAATTGGACATCATGCCGATTTTTATGCGGGCCGGTTGCAACACGGGTAGCTGCCATGGCGCAGCGCGCGGTAAAGACGGATTCATGTTGTCGCTGTTCGGTTACGATCCCGCTGGCGACCACTTTCGAATCACACGTCAAGCACCAGGTCGCCGAGTAAACTTGGCCATTCCACAGGAAAGCTTGTTAATCGCCAAATCAATCGGTGCGGTTCCGCATACCGGCGGTAAGCGATTTGAACTTGATAGTGAGTATGGTCAAGCACTGGTGCGGTGGCACCAAGCAGGGGTACCGATCGACCCAAACGCCGTACCAGCGGTTACCAAAGTGGAAGTGTTCCCCGAAGGTGCGGTCCTGAATGGTGAAGGCGCCAAGCAACGAATCAGTGTTCGTGCTCATTACGCCGACGGGACCGACCGAGACGTCACTTCGCTAGCTGCGTTTCTGACCAGCAATGATAATTCCGCACCGATCGCCCCAGATGGTACCGTCACAGCGGCGAATCGAGGCGAAGCCTTCTTGATGGCCCGCTTCAACACGCACACCGTCGGCTCGCATTTCATTGTCTTGCCTAAAGACTTGCAGTTTCAGTGGCATGATGTTCCAGAGTTCAATTATGTGGATAAGCACTTGCATGAGAAGTTTCGTAAGCTGCGTATCATACCGTCTGAACTGTGTACGGACGAAGAATTCCTACGTCGTGTTTCACTTGATATAGCAGGCGTTTTGCCGTCTCCCGAAGAGTACCAGCGTTTTGTAACAAGTTCAGATCCTGAAAAGCGAACCAAGTTGGTCGATGAACTTTTGGATCGCAAGGAGTTTGTTGAATTGTGGGTAATGAAATGGGCGGAACTGCTGATGGTCCGCACAACCCAGCAAATCGCGTACAAACCAATGTTACGCTACTACAACTGGTTGCAAGAACGGTTGGCCAATAACGTACCGATCGACAAAATGATTCAGGAATTGCTTGGCGCCAGCGGCGGAACCTTTGGTAACGCGGCGACGAATTATTATCAGATGGAAGCCGATCCGTTGAAGGTTTCCGAAAACGTCGCCCAGGTGTTTATGGGGATGCGAATTCAATGTGCGCAGTGTCATAACCATCCGTTCGATCGCTGGACCATGGATGACTACTACAGTTTCTCGGCTTTCTTTTCGCAGATTGGACGCAAGGCCGCAGAAGATCCGCGTGAAACGATCATTTTCAATAGCGGTTCGGGCGAAGTAAAACACGCCATCGGTGGACGCAATATGCCGCCCAAGTTTTTGGGTGGCGACACTCCGGATGTTGCCGGCAAGGACCGCAGGGTGATCATGGCACATTGGCTCACCTCAACCGACAATCCCTATTTTTCACGAAACCTCGTGAATATCGTTTGGAATCACTTCTTCGGTAAAGGAATCATCAATGAAGTTGATGATGTGCGAGTCAGTAACCCGCCAGTGAATGCTAAATTGTTGGACGCGTTGGCAGCTAGCTTCACGGAGTCGAACTACGATTTCAAGAAACTCGTGCGTGATATCTGTAAGTCGCGTGCCTACCAACTATCGACGACGACTAACGAGACTAACGAAAGCGATACGCGTAACTTCTCTCACTCTTCTCTCCGGAGGATTCGATCGGAGATTCTGCTTGACGCAATCACACAGGTCACTGATACGAAAAATAAGTTTGATGGTTTGCCGCTCGGTGCGCGAGCTGTACAAATTGCTAATGGCAATACCAGCAATTACTTCCTGACAACCTTTGGTCGTGCGACCCGCGAGAGCGTTTGCGGTTGCGAGGTCAAGGTCGAGCCTAATTTGTCGCAGGCCCTGCACCTACTTAATGGTGAAACCTTGGCCACTAAGATTTCCGGTGGCAAGTTAGTCGAACGCCGACTAGCTGAAGGGGCCACTCCTGAAGTGATTATCGAAGAACTGTATATTCGTTGTTTAGCCCGTAAGCCTACCGCTGGTGAGGCTGAAAAAATTGGTGCCGCAATTGCCGCGTCAGCGGACAAGAAGATGGTCTTGGAAGACACGTTTTGGGCGCTATTGAATTCCCGCGAGTTCGTTTTTAACCATTGATCTTCTATGCGCTACTTCATTTCTGCCGTCATCGTATTCGCCAGCCTTGGTCATGTTTTGGCTCAGGAAAAGGCTCCGCCTAAAGTTACGTTTGATGATAACGTCAAGCCAATTTTGCAACAGAAGTGCTTTTCTTGTCATAACCCTGACAAAAAGAGCGCTGACTTAGATTTGACCAACTATACCAACTTGATGCAGGGCGGTGCCTCGGGTGCCGCAGTCGAGCCTGGTGATGCGTCGGCCAGCCATTTGTATGAATTGGTATCCCATGCCTCTGAGCCGATCATGCCGCCGGAATCACCTAAGATTCCTGATGAAATGATCGAGACCATTCGCAAGTGGATCGAAGGCGGTGTACTGGAGAACTCCGGTAGCACGGCTAAGGCTGCCAAAAAGAAAAAGTTTGATATGGGACTAACCGCTCCTTCAACGGAGCGCCCAGCGATTATCCCAATGCCGGCTCGAATGAGCCTGCAACCCATTGCTTACGCACCTCACCCAACAGCGGTCGATGCGATTGCAACTAGCCCATGGGCTCCGCTTGCCGCATTGAGCAGTCAAAAGCAGGTTCTCTTATACAATACACAATCACTTGAACTCGTCGGTGTATTGCCCTTTCCTGAAGGTGTGCCACGTGTTCTCAAGTTCAGCCGCAATGGCAAACTTTTGCTTGCCGGTGGTGGTGTGGGTGGCGCCAGCGGGCGTGTTGTCGTTTGGGATGTTCAGACGGGCGAACGAATCATTGAAGTGGGCCAGGAGCTGGATGAAGTGCTCGCCGCAGATATCAGTTCGGACCAAAAACTCGTTGCGCTTGCGGGGCCATTGCGAGTCGTACGCATATACGCTACCGAAACGGGTCAATTGCTGCATGAGATTCGCAAGCATACCGAGTGGGTGACTACGATGGAATTTAGCCCCGATAGTGTTCTGCTTGCCACCGGGGATCGAAACGGCGGCCTGTTTGTTTGGGAAGGTTGGACAGGACGCGAATATCTAGCACTGCCTGGACACACAGCAGCAGTAACCGACGTCTCATGGCGAAGTGACTCCAACGTGGTGGCATCCTGCAGTGAGGACGCGACCATCCGACTTTGGGAAATGGAAAATGGCGGCCAAGTAAAGAATTGGGCAGCTCACCCTGGAGGAGCCTTGTCGGTCGAGTTTACTCGTGATAGCCGTCTGTTCTCCTGTGGACGTGACAAGACGCCGAAGATCTGGGACCAAAATGGGGCTCAGCAGATTGCGTTCGAAGCGTTTGGTGATTTGGCCATGCGAGCAACGTTCTGTAACGAATCCAATCGGGCCATCTCGGGTGATTGGACCGGCGAAATCCGTGTCTGGAATGCAGCAGACGGTGCTCGAGTCGGCCAGCTTGTCATGAACGCTCCGCCGCTGGAAGCGAGACTTCTCGCGGCCAATCAGGCACTTGCGGCGAAGCAAGCGGAGCAGCAGCCGGTTGCTGCCGCGCATCAAGTCGCCCAGGTGGCATTCGATAAAATCAAAGCGGAGTTCGCTGTCGCCCAACAGCAAGCCGTAGCCGCAAAGCAGAACTCTGATGCTGCCGCCACTGCGCTCGCTGCCGTCAAGGAATTGGTCACGAAAACGTCTGCCGAACATGAGACCGCAAAAAAGACGGCCGATGAATCGATCGCTGCGCTGCCAGTCGTGAAGGACGCCTCTGACAAAGCAGTTGCCGCTGCGGCGCTAACACCCGAAAACAAGGAATTAGCGGCTGCCGCAGAAACGATTAAAGCGACTTTTGCTGAACAAGAAAAATTAACCACGGCTGCGACCGCTGCTGCAGCAGAAAAACTCGCGGCGATGCAGAAAGCAACGGCTGATCTTGCCATTGCAGAAAAGCTGGCCACCGAGTCAGCGGCAGCAACCAGTGTCGCTCAGGCCAACGAAGCACGACTGATGCCGATGCTTAAGCCTGCGGAAGACGCTTATGCTGCGGCTAAGGCTGTGTTTGACCAATCTTCGGCTACTGTAATTGCGGCTCAGCAGTTGGTTGGCCGTTGGACAGACGAAATCGCATTTGGCCAAAAGTTGGCTGACCTTTCCGCTCGGCGAACCGAAGCCGCTCGCGCGCTTGAGGAAAAAGAGACTGCGATGGCTCAGATGCAAGTAGCGGCTGATGCTGCTGCTGCCGCGTTAGCGAAAGCGAACAACGACTTGGCTACCGGCAAGACTGAGCTAACCACTAATGAAACGAATTATATGACTGCATTGACCGCTGTTGAGAAGGCCAAGCAGGACCTCGTGGCTAGCACTCAAGCAAAGAATACCGCTACCTCTACGGTGGCAATGCATGGACAACTGGCTGCTAAACTGAACGAAACCGCTGTAAAAGCGGACGAAGCATTAGCAGTCCTTAAAGACGACCCCGCTTTGGTCGCGATGGCACAGTCGGTTAAGGCTCTGGTCGTTGAAAAGGCCAAGGCTCTTGAAACTGCTAATGTCGACCTTATTGCGAAAACGGCTGCCGAACAGGCTGCCATCGCGCTCGTGGCGACGAATGAGAAACTTGCTGCCGATCTTCTGGTGCAACAGACGCTGATGCAACAGAAGGTTGTTGATCTGACTGCGACACTCCCAGCCCTGCAAACACGTATGCAAGAAACTACTGTTGCCGTTGAGGCGATCAAGCCTGCTGTGGCTGCGGCTCAAGTGGTTGTGAGCGTGGTGGTTCGCGAGATCAATGTGGCACGTGGCCTAGAGCCTAGAGCCTAGTGCCTAGTGCCTGACAGTTTCTCCAAGCGATAACGCTTGGCCACCCACAACCTGAGCAACAATCAACCCGGCCACTGGCTTCGCAACCGCCGGTTCACCGACGTGTAAGGCTCAGTTGTGAAGGAGATTTTGCATGAACAACATTGCTGGAAACGCAATGCTGACCTGTGGCCGTGTCGCCTGTGGCCGTGTCGCTCCGCGACTGGGCGACGAGTCTCACGGCGAGTTGCGGAGCAACTCGCCCGCATCGAACACCAAGCTCCGAATCACAGCCGTCATTGATGCTTTTGCCTTGTTGGCGTCGGCTTCATTGCAGGCGGAGGAACCGCGCGACCTGGAGCACTCACGAGACCAGCACCATGAAACCATATCTGATCCTCTTTGCTACCCTCGCCTTCTCGTCTACGGCCTTGGCTCTCGACCCACACGTCGAAGCCGTCACCCGCACGGTCAAGGCCGCCAAAGGCAACGTCGAAAAGACCGAGGACGGCCAGAGCCTCAAACTTGTTGATCTCGCCGTGCCGGGTGCGGGGCCGCACGACCATCGCAAGGACGATCCCTATGACGCGGTCTTCTTCGAGCACCTCGGCCATATCGCGACGCTTGAGTCGCTCAACGTCATCTCCACCAAATTCAACGACGAGTGGATGCCGCACATCGCCAAGCTCACGCGTCTCAAGACCCTGCGATTCACGAACAACGCCCAGTTCACCGACGCAGGTGCCCCAAATCTGGCGAAGCTCACCAAGCTTAAGGGCCTCGAACTCGGATCGCACGCCACGCCTGCCGCACTGAAAAACATCACCTCGCTGCCGCTCGAATACCTCCAGCTTGGCGAAGGTTTTGATAAGTCTGAGTCGCTGCCCATCATCAAGGATATCCAAACGCTCAAGCGGCTCACGCTCACGAACTGCAAGACCACCACCGATGCCGTACGACGGACTTCCAGTCCGCCGAACGGCGCCCCCAACAATCGTCTCGTTTCGAGAGGAAAAAAATGATCCACGTCATCGCCACCATTGAACTCGCGCCGGGTACTCGCGAAGCCTATTTGACCGAGTTCCGCAAAATCATTGCCGACGTCCGCGCCGAGCAAGGCTGCATCGAATACGGCCCCGCCGTCGACTCACAAACCGACTTGACGAATCAAGCCAAAGTCGGCCCGGACAAAGTCGTCGTCGTGGAGAAATGGAAAGACCTCGCCACACTGAAATCGCACTCGGTCTGGCCACACATGCAGGCTTATCGCGTCAACGTGAAAGACTTTGTACGCGGCGTGAATCTGCTGGTGCTCGACCCAGCCGGATAACCCCGACTACCCCAAGACCACGCCCAAAGACGGCACGGGGAAAGGCATCTGGATTCGATGACGCCAGCACGAAAAAGAGAATATTGTCTATGCGCCGCTGACGATACCAGAACACAATTCATGCAAGAATTTCACGGACAACTTCTGCATGCACATTCGTCAGTCGGCGGCCGATGCCGTTGTGATAAGCACTCTTGCATAAGTTTTCGCACATTACTCGTTAAACCGCGTGCCCATCGGGCCGCGTGTTTTGAGGCAAACGCGCGGGGCGATGCCCACGCG